>DATHZW010000001.1:0-2362 GCA_035458405.1 Steroidobacteraceae bacterium
GCCCAGGCGGCGCGTGGCATCGGCCTGGGTGCGCGTCTCGGACAGCTCGTCGATGGTGTCTGCACTTGTCAGCATCCGCTTGCGTACCACCTCGAACTCAGCCGTGTCGAAGCGGGGATCGATGGCGCGGATGCGCTCCACGAGGGGCGGGTGGGTCGCGAGCCAGCGGTTCATGCCGGGTGCGAACAGCATATGCGCGACCTCCTCGGCGTCGACTTCAGCCAGCGTCGAACCCTCGGCGAGTGCACCGATCTTGACCAGTGCGTCGCGCAGTCCGCCGGGCTCGCGCGTGAACTGCACGGCGGAGGCGTCGGCCAGCGACTCGCGGCGGCGCGACACGGCCGCCTGGATCAGGCGCCCGAAAAACAGCCCGATGTAGCCCAACAGCAGTACCGCCAGCGCGGCCAGCAGGATGATCCCGGCGCCGCCGTTCTTGCGTCCGACCCTGCCGCGCGGTCCGAACCGCAGCACCAGCCGCGCGATCATCGCGAGGACGAGCAACCCGAACAGCAACCCGATCAGGCGCGTGTTGAGGCGCATGTCGCCGTTCAGGACGTGGCTGAACTCATGGCCGATGACGCCCTGCAGTTCGGCGCGGTTCAGGTGGACCAGCGCCCCGCGCGTCACGGTGATAGCGGCATTGGACGGGTTGTGCCCGGCGGCGAAGGCGTTGATGCCGGCTTCGCGTTCCAGCACGTAGACGGCTGGCACGGGCACGCCGGATGCGATGGCCATTTCTTCGACCACGTTCAGCAGCCGGCGGCGCAGGGGATCGGTCGTGTTTGGCGCAACGCGTTCGCCGCCGAGCGAGGTGGCGACCGCCCCGCCGCCGGCGCTCAGGGTGGCGGTCTTGTAGAGACCGGCGATGCTGATGACGCCGAGCACCGCCAAGGTGGTCAGCGCCATGGTTCCGGGATGTGCCGCCAGCCAGCCGCCGTCGGGCACCACGGCCGTGGGGGCGTCCGCGGCGAAGATGGCGACCACGGTCAGGACGACCGCGTTGACCGCCACCACGACCGCGCCCACCGCCAGCACGAACAGTGCCACAAGCCACTTCGAGGCCCGGCGCGCCGCAGCCTGTCGCCCGAAGAAATCCATTCAGGGTCGCCCGTGGGTCAGGTCGTGAAGCTGACCTTCGGGACCTCGCGCTTCTCGGGCGACTCGATATCCAGCAGTTGCGCCGGAAGGAAGCTGAACATGCCCGCGAACAAGTTGTTCGGGAACACCTCGCGGGTGTTGTTGTAGCTCATGACCGAGTCGTTGTAGGCCTGCCGGGCGAAGGCAACCTTGTTTTCGGTGGAGGTCAGCTCCTCGGACAGCTGCATCATGGTCGTGTTGGCTTTCAGGTCGGGATAGGCTTCGGCCAGCGCGAACAGCTTCCCGAGCGCGCCAGTGAGCGCATTCTCGGCCCCTGCCAGCTGCTGTACGGCCCCGGGATCCCCGGGATTGGCGGCGGCGTTCTTCAGTCCGGCGACCGCTGCATTGCGCGCGGTGATGACCGCCTCCAGCGTGCCGCGTTCGTGCTGCAGGTAGCCCTTCGCCACCTCGACCAGGTTGGGTATCAGGTCATGGCGACGGGTCAGCTGCACGTCGATCTGCGCGAAGGCATTCTTGTAGGCGTTTCGCGCTGTCACCAGGCGGTTGTAAATGGTGACCGCCACGGCGACCAGTGCGGCAAGGATGACCAGGGTGATCAGCATGGCTCTGCTCCAGGGTTGCCTGTCGCGAGGATACAGCAACATCGCCTGCAATCGCGCCATGACGGTGATCAGCCGCCGCCGCGGCGGAAACGCGTGTCGAAGCGGGCGATGAAGGATTCGATGCTGTCCGCCGTGCAGCCCCGGAACCGCAGCTCGACCCGGGTGCGCGGCAGGTGGAAGTTGCCGAGGGAGCGCCTGCTCTCCGGGCCCAGACGGATCTCGACGATCCCGCCATCGAGCCGCAGCGTCACGCCGTCGTCGCGCAGCGTGTGATCCGCGGCCTCCAGCAACGGCCGGATGCTGCGGAAGAAATCCGCGTGCGTGATGCCCATGTCCTTGACGACCCGGCGGATGCCGTCGCGGGATTCGCCCGCGTCGGGCTCAGCCACCGGCCACCGGCGGCCAGACGGCAAGCACGTCATCGGCCTTGATCAGGCTCTCGTCGCGAGCCCGTGCATCCAGGTAGACGCCGTTGAGCAGCACCAGGTGAACTTTCTCCAGCGGCACCTTGAACTGCTCGAGCACCTGGTGTGCGCTCGCCGTGTCGGGCACGTCGACCTGGACCGCGTTCGCCTTGGCGTCCGCCGGCAGAAACTGTCCGAGGGTCGCGAACAGCTTCAGCGTGATCCTCATATCACGTAGGCGTTGTGTCCCACCGGCAT
>DATHZW010000002.1:0-18244 GCA_035458405.1 Steroidobacteraceae bacterium
CCGTCGCCGGCGGCAAGGTCCTTGGTGGCCTGCGCCTCGCCTTCGCCGACCGCCCCGTCATCGAGCAGCGTCTCCATCATGGCCCGGGCGGCCTCTTGGGCCAGCGTCGCAATCAGGTCGCGGGGCGTCTCATCGCCGATCTCGAAGGTGACCGCCGGAATTCGATAGGTCTCGTAGACCCAGGTCTTCGCAGTCGGGCGGCCGGCCTGGTACACGGGATTGCGATTGACCACGTAGTCCGGCATCCGCTCCTGCAGTCGTTTCAGCCAGCGTTGCTCGAACAGCGGAGGATCTACGGGATCCGCGTCGAACTGCGTGTAGAACACGTCCTGCAGGGTGGAGTGAAAGTCGAGAAAGATCCGCGGGCGCGTCGACGGCTCCCGGGCCAGCGACGCCAGCAGGTCGCGCATCAGGCGCGTCTCCTGCTGGGCAAACGGGCCCCAGTCGCGGTTGATGTCGGCGCCATCCGCATTCTGGCGCCAGTGTCCCATCGCCACGCCGTCGGGATTCAACTCCGGCACCACGACGAGCCGGAACCGCTCGCGAAAGCGCCGCGACAGTTCGCCGTCGTCAAGAAGCGTCTCAACGAATCGCTGCAGCGCGAACGCGCCGGGAATCTCGGGGGGATGCTGCCGGCCCACCAGCACGACGGTGCCCGCACGCGCTCCCGCAGCCTCGCTGCGCAGGATGCGGATCGGCCGCCGCTGTCCGGACCATCCGAGCAACGACACGCTGACCTCGTCGCGACCAGACAGCCGGCTCAGCCAGTCTACGTAACGTTCCGCCGGCCAGAGTTCCTGCGCCGCGACCCATACCGGGTCGGGCCCGACCCGAAGCTCGAGCGTCGCCGTCGCGCCGTCCTCGGCGACGTGGACCCGGTCCTGCGGGAGGCGCTGCCAGGTCTTGCCGTCGTGGCTCGTCTTGGGCCAGTAGCGATGCGCACCCTCCGCGTACACCAGTGTCGCCCGGACACGGCGGGGCTTGTCCGCGGTGACCCGGAAGGCATACCAGGGGCTCCGGATGATCCCGGCAACCTCCGGCATGATCAGCACCGCGACCTCGTCGGCCGACTGCCGAAAGCACGCGTTGGCTCGTGCTGTCGGGAAGTCGTTCTCGATGCGCAGGTCGCCCAAGTCGCACGACGACCAACCATCGGTGGCAGCCGCCACGGACAGGCTGAGCAGGGCGCCAGTCGCGAAAGTCGCCACGACCCGCAACCTCCGCCGGGGCGCACGACCGGTGCTGACAGGAGCCGGACACGTCATGCTGTTGCTGCCGCAACATCCGTTCGCACTGCGGCGAGCGGCAATTCGTTCACGTCGTCAATAATACCCGCCGGCAGCACCGCCGCCAGGGCCGGCGCAGCGAGTATCCGTACGAGCGGGAGGGGCATGCTCTTCCCGTTACTGCAGCGCCGCCGGCGCCACGAACAGTGCGATCACCGTCACCACCACGATGCCGATCAGGTTGAGGATGAATCCCGCGCGGACCATCTGGGGAATCGTCAACGCCCCGGTGGCGAAGATGATCGCGTTCGGCGGCGTCGCCACCGGCAGCATGAAGGCGCAGCTCGCGGCGATGGTGATCGGCACCGTTAGCACCAGGGGTGGCACACCGGCCTGGATCGCTATCGCCCCCATCACCGGCAACATGGTCGCCGTGGTCGCGAGGTTGCTGGTCAGCTCGGTGAGGAAGATCACAAGGGTGGTGGCCGCCAGTACAAGGACGAGAATCCCTCCCGCGTTGAGCGGAGCCAGCCGCTCGCCGAGCCAGAGCGCCAGGCCGGAGTCCGACACTGCGGCAGCCAGGCTGAGACCGCCGCCGAACAGGACCAGCACGCCCCAAGGGAGCCGGCTGGCATCGTGCCAGGTCATCAGTCTCGGCTGCGCCACCGAGCCGCTGGGCAGCATGAACAGCAACACCGTGGCCGCCATCACGATGCCGGCATCCGAGATGCCCGAGAGGCCCAGCCACTCCGTCAGCGGCTGCCGCAACATCCAGCACACGATAACCACGGCGAAGAGGATACCGACCCTACGCTCCGGCGTAGTGACCGTGCCCATCTCCTCGCGCAGGGCGTGCAGGTGCGCGCGCACGGCAGCGCTCTCCGGGAAGTTCACCGGGTGCAGCACCCGCGTCAGCACCAGCCAGGCGACCGGCAGCATCAACAGGCTGACCGGCACGCCGACCAGCATCCACTGCGCGAAGCTGATCTCGATGCCGTAGTTAGCCGAGAGGTAGCCGATCAGCAGCGCGTTCGGCGGCGTGCCGACCAACGTTGCCAGGCCGCCGATACTGGCCGAATAGGCCAGGCCGAGCAGCATCGCGACCTCGAAGTCCGCGCGGTTGCGCTCGGTCAGGTCGGGCACGTTGTCGCGGATGACGCCCACCACTGACAGCACGATGGGCAGGAGCATCATCGTGGTCGAGGTGTTAGTCATCCACATGCTGAGCAGGGCGCAGACCAGCATGAACCCGCCCACCAGGCGGCGCCCGTCGGTGCCCGTGTACTCGAGGATCGCCAGCGCTATGCGCCGGTGCAGGTTCCAGCGCTCCAGCGCCAGCGCCAGCATGAAGCCGCCCAGGAACAGGTAAATGATCGGGTTGGAGTAGTGTGCGGCCGCGCTACCGATGGTCGCGATGCCGAGCGGGTCGAACAGCACCAGCGGCAGGAAGGCCGTCGCAGCCACCGGGATGGCCTCGGTGGCCCACCAGATCGCCATCCATATCCCCGCGGCCGCGACGCGCCAGGCCATCGGGTCCATCGCCTGCTGCCAGGATTCGAGCCCCAGCATCAGCGCGAATGCGGCCGGCCCGAGTACGCGTCCGATGCGCTGGTAGGTCTCGGGCGGCCGGTTGAAGCCGGCCTCCACGGCTTTCGGGGAGATGATCATGGCCGCACCGCCGGTGTCCCGCACCGCCGCGGCAACGCGAGGCGAAAAATCATGGTGGCTCTCCGGGGATTCCCCGTGGGTCGTGGCCGAGCGGCGGTAGCGATGACCGCCGCCCGGTTCGGTCTGTTTCAGGCGGGTCCTCTAGAAGCTCGCCCGCAGCTGCATGTAGTACTCGCGACCCTTCAGGGAATGGTACTCCGGCAGGTAGCCAAGCGACTCGTCCGCCAGCGGCGCAGCTTCGTCGAACACGTTGCTCACGCCGAGGCGCAGCCGCAGTGAATCGACCGCGCCCAGGTCGCGTAGCGCGTACTCACCGTAGACGCTGACTCTCGTGCTGGACTCGACCTGCCAGAACTCGTTCTCCCCGTCGCCGTCTACATCCACGTCCGCGCTCGTGTCCTCGAAGCCGCCGACGTACCGGACCGCCGCGCCAGCACCGAAATTGCCCTTGCGCCAGCTCAGCGTGGCGGCACCGCGCCAGCGGGGATTTCCGTTCACCTCGATACGGTCGACCGCCAGCGAACTGAACTCGTTGCCGAACTCGGGGCTCTCGGCCAACGCCGTCAGCAGTTCGTTTCGAAACACGTCCAGCGTCTGCAGATAGGTGGCCTCGAGTCCAATGCCGAAGCGACCGAAGCGCTCGCTCGACACCTCTAACGCGAGGCCCATGTCGTAGCCGTCCGCGACCTGCTTGTCGAGGTTGATGTACGGGTCGACCACGTAGCGCACCGAGCCCGCTGCGTCGCGCTGGTCATCGGGGTTCGCAGCGTTCCAGGCCGCGAAGGCCGCGAGGTCCTCTGCCGTGGGATCGTTGCGGACCACGTTCGGGTTCGATTCACCCTGTTTGCGCAGCAGGAAGTCGAGCGCCAGTGCCTCTTCGACGCCGAACGCACCGATGACGCCCTTCTGCTCGAACCGCCAGTAGTCGAAGCTGAAGCGGAAGTCGCGCACCGATTCCATGCCGAACAGTTCGGCGAAGTCGAACGTCACGCCGGCGACAATGGTCTCGGTATCCTCGTTCTTGAGGTCCGGGTTGGACGTGCGGATCGACGCGGAGTACGTCGCACCGGTAGCCAGCGGATCCCCCGTAACCGGGGCCCGCCAGAAGTCCTCGTCTCCCAGGTTAAGCCTTGAGACGTCGCCCCGATTGAGCTGAACCAGGTTGGGGGCACGGAAGCCCTGGCTGTAGGCCGCGCGCAGGTTGAAGCCGCGGACCGGCAGCCATGACAACGCAATCTTGGGCTTCACCGCCGAGGCGCTGACGTCGTCGAAATACTCGGCCCGCACGGCGAGTTGCATCGTGAGGTCATTGATCCAGGTGCCCTCGCCACGGTGCAGCGGGACCAGCGTCTCGGCGAATGCGGAGAAGACGTTGCGCGAGGCGGTTGAGTCGGCGGTCGGGCTTACGCCGACCACGTCGGAAATGCCCGATACGTTTTCGGTGGAGTAGATGATGGTGCCGTCGAGGCGCGGATCGCGGTCCTCGAGGTAGGACTCATAGCGCCACTCGACGCCGGTGGCGAAGCCGATGTCGCCGGCCCAGTTGGTGAATACCGAGCTGTTGGAAACGCGGAAATCGCCGGTGTAGAGCTCCGTCTCGCCCTTGTTGGTCGAGGCGATTCGCACCCGGTCCCACTGCTCCTGGCTGTTGGCGTTCGGGCCGCCGAAGGGGTTGATCGCCCCCGGCGTGGACAGCGCCAGCTGTTCGGCCAGCAGCGTCTTGGAAATCCGGTTGCTCTCCTTGTCGGTCGTCTGGTTGGAGCTAGCCCCGAGCGCGCCCTCCCAGTCCCACTCGCTGCGCGTTCCGCGGAGTCCCGCGATCAGCCTGTAGGTTTCGGTGTCGGTCGAGATGAAGCGCGGGCCGAGTTCCGTCGGACGCCAGGTGCTGATGAGCACGTCGCGGCCTTCGGCAGGCACATCTGCAGTGTTGAGTCCCGGCAGACGGTTCGGGCTGCCGGCGGCGCCGAAGGGGTTCCAGTAGTTGGTCCTCGGCACGAGCAGGAACGCCAATCCCGAGTCGGTCGGCTGGGTCGCGCGGTTGGAATCCGTCTCCGCCGTGTAGTAGAGCAGCTCGCCGAACAGCTGCATATCGTCCGAGATCTGATGGTCTCCCTGCAGGAACAGATTGTAGCGCCGCGCGTCCGAGATGAGCTGCCGCCCCTTCGCCGAGGTCGGATCGTTAGCTATGTTCACCCCCTCATTCAGCGAGTTGTTCGGCTGGTTGACGTTGAAGTCGTAGCGCAGGCCTGTGTCGAGGTTGCCGTCGTCGATACCCATGCACCCCTCAGGCCTCGCGCCAAGTTCGACCCGCGTGCCGGGGAAGGTGCAGGGCTGGATGTGAAACACGCCTGTGGCATTGGTCAGAGCCGCGGTGCCGACGCGGACTCGCTGCCCGACAAACACGCTTTCGGCGTTGACAGCGCCCGCCTGGAACTGTCCGAATGGCGAGGCGGTCGAGGTGTTGCGGAAGTCCGTGGTCTCGGTCGCGAATGGCGAATCGCCGAGGAACGCGCGTTGGTCCACGAACTGGTACTGGAGGTCGAGCTCGCTGGCGTACAGGCCCGTCCGGTCGTAGGCGGAGCCGACGAACAGCAGCCGCGTCCGGTCGTCGTTGAAGCTGAACCCCGCCGCTAGGTCGATGGATCGTTCGCCGGAACCCGTGCCCTCAAGTTCGCTGAAGCGCGCGGTCACCGACCGGTCGTCATAGTCCGCCGACAGGATGGTGTTGACCACGCCCGCGGTGGCGTCGGCGCCGTAAAGCGCCGATGCGCCATCGCGCAGGACCTCGACGCGGTCGATCCCCGCCGCCGGGAATGCGTTGACGTTGGTCGCCTGGCGCGGCGTAGAGCCGATGTCCTGGTTGACCGCGTGTGCAGCGATTCGCCGGCCGTTCAGCAGCACCAGGGTATTGCCAGTGCCAAGGCCGCGCAGGTTCACGGTGGCGATGTCGCCGCGTGCATCGTTAGGGCCGTCGGCCGCGCCGTTGAGCTCGAAGGATCCTGCTTGCGCAATATTCTCCAGCAGCTCGCCGGTCGAACTCTGTCCGAACGCCTGCAGGCTCTCCGCATCGATGATCGACACAGCGATGGCCCCGGTGTCGGATGCACCCGCGATGCGGGATCCGGTGACCAGGACCTCCTCAAGCTTGACCTGCGGCTTGCCGACTTCCTGGGCTGTGGCGGGCATCGCCTGCGCGGATGCAGCCAGCACGAACACGATTGCGTATCTGAGGACAGAGCTCTTCGACTCGGACGATGACATGTCTTCTCCCCCTGGGTTGGGCGGTCGCACGGCTCGCTGCCCGGCACCGTGCCGGGCTGGCCGTTTCGTGCTTAACGCCCGAGCCGGGGGAAACCCGCCAGTCTGGGTGGCTAATTGACGCGTGTGGTTTTTGTGCTGCGCAAAACGACCCAGCGCGGACCGCCGTGGTCCACGCGCACGTCGTTCTCTGTCCCAAGGTGGTCGAGCAGACCCGAGACGTCGCCGATCTGGAAGCGCCCGGTGACCCGGATGTCGCGCAACCGCCGATCGGCGAGGTGGATGCTGACCGGCGAATAGCGGCGCATATCCCCGATCACGGACTGCAGCGGCTCGTCCTGGTACTCGACCCAGCCGTGCCGCCACGCCAGGTCCCGGCGCAGCTGGTCCTCGGTCACCGACTCCCGGTCGTGCAGCCAGGTCGAGATACCGACGCGCTCGCCCGGATCGAGCACGGCCCGCTCGGCCCGCGGGGTGAAGTCCACCTTGCCGTCGTAGACAGTCAGCGGCAGTTCCGCCGAGGCCAGCGTCACCGCCACCCTGCCCTCCAGCACCGAGACCTCCATGCCGGCGTCGTCCTGCTGCACGGCGAAGGACGTACCCAGCGCCGCGACCTCGCCGCGCGCCGTGGCCACGACGAACGGGCGGCCGTCTCTTGCCACGTGGAACACCGCGTCGCCCGCATCCAGCCGCACCTGCCGCAGGGCCTTGTCCATCTCGACGGTCATGGTGGTGCGGGCATTCAGCTCCACCGTGCTGCCGTCGGGCAGCAGTACGTTGCGCACCTCTGCCGTTCCGGTGCTGAACCGCTGGGCCTGCGCGTTGAAGCCAAGATGGATGAGGAGGCCGACGATCGCGAAGACGGAGGCGAGCAGGGTGGACCACTCCCGCCGCGGCGCCCACAGCGTTGGTGCGACAGCGGGCGCTGCGGGACGCGCACTCGGCAACCTGCGCACCTGCGCCCAGTCCATCATCGGCCGGACATCACCCAGCGTGCGCAGCTGGGCCCAGACTTCCGACAGTTCTTGGAACGCCCAGCGGTGGCGCGGGTCCTCGTCGAGCCAGCGCGCGAACGCTAGCCGATCGGCCTCGTTGCATCGCTCCGAGTCGAGTAGCGCCATCCAGCCAGCCGCATCGTCCGTGATCGGCTGCGGGATTTCCTGCGCGACCCAGTCGCCGAGGGAGGTCATGATCCCGTCCGCCCCATCGGTTGTGCGGCGGCCGAATCGGCCGCTTCCTCGGGCGGCGCGGCCGACAGCGCCCCAGTAAATTCCTGCCTGCATTGCTGCAGGCCACGGGCAAGGTGCTTCTCGACCGTGCTGACCGCGATGCCGAGCCGCTCTGCGATCTCGCGCTGGCTCAGGCCGTCTATCATGCGCAGCACAAATACGTCCCGGCACTTCGGTGGCAGGCCGTTGACGACTCGCAGCATCAGCTGCAGCTGCTCGTTGCGACTCGCCTGCCGCTCGACGCCCGGCTGCTCGCGCCGGAGCCGCTCATCGATGGAGAACGCGGGCGCGGCTGCGGCCACCACTTTCTGGTGCCTGAGCCGGCTGAAGGCGATGTTGCGGGCCGTGGTGTAGAGCAGTGCCGCCGGCGCGTGGCCCTCCGGGCCGCTCTTGCGCAGCGCACAGAACACCTGCAGGTAGGCCTCCTGCATCACGTCCTGCACGTCGTCCGGCGAAGCGCACAGGCGCGCCAGATAGCGCGCGAGGCCGCCGCGGGTCTCTGCGACCAAGTCGTTCAGCCACTTCTCGGGCTGTTTCAAGACCTTCGCCCCCCGGATGTATCGTGGGACTGTGCCATGCCGGATGGCCGCGCGACAATCCCCTCGGCTCAGCGCGTCGCGGCCTCGAATGCGGCCTCGCGTGCCGCCGCAGCTGCCTGCAGCGCATCGCGCCGGGCCTTCAGCCAGTTCCTGTCGGCGCGCGCCAAGGCCTGCTGCACCTCCAGCATGCGCCGGACCTCGGCCGGCTGCGGGCCGCCGAGCCCCCTGCGTGCCGCGACCATCTTCGCGGGATCCATTGCATCGTGGATCGCCCCCGGCGGCAATGGCAGCGGCTCGCCGATGGCCTCGCGATAGACGCCCCGAATCTCCTCGGCCGTCAGGTCGGCGGGGCGCTTGCCGCGGGCGCGTCCGTAGTCGGTGAGTTCCGACGCGTAGTGATGTGCGACGCGAAAGGGCACGCCGGCCTCGCGCAGCAGCGTGTCGGCCACCTCCGTCATGGTCGCGTAGTCGCCCGCCACGACCGCCCGCGCCGCGACCGGATCGACCTGCAGGCCGCCCAGCAGCTTCGCCCAGGCGCCATACATGCCCTGTGCGGCTTCCGTGACTGCAAACAGCGGCTCCGTGCCACGGTAGTCGTTCATGCCCGTGTGGGTGTTGTGCGCCGCCAGCGTGACGGCCTGCGCGCCCGCGATGACGTCGGTGGCGCGGCTGCGCAGCCGGTCCACGGGCCGCGGGTTGCGCTTCTGCGGCATCAGGCTGCTGATGTCGGTGGTCGACTCGTCGACGAGCATCCAGGGGCGCGCCTCGCGGTACTGGGCGTGCAGGTCCTGCGCGAACTGGCCGACGTGGATGGCCGAGTTGGCCAGCGCGTTGGCAAGCTCGATCTTCACGTCTGCGGAGGACAGCAGGTTGGCGTCGTAGCTGTTTTGCACCGGCCCGTCGAAGCCGAGCAGCGTCGCTAGGCGCGTCCGGTCCATCGCAAAGCCGGAAGTGCTGAACGCCGCGGAGCCCAGCGGCGACAGGTTCAGCCGCGGGTAGATCTCGCGCAGGCGCTCCGCGTCGCGGCCGAGCGCCGCATCGAAGGCGAGCAGGTAGTGCGCCAGCGTCGTCGGCTGCGCCTGCACGCCGTGGGTGTAGGCGGGAATGACGGTCTCGACGTGGCGGCCCGCCAGTTCCTGCAGGGCCGTCCTCGCCTCCTGCAGGCGGCCGAAGGTATCGAGGTGCTCGTCGCGCATCAGCATCCGGCGGACGGTCTCGTGCAGGTCCTGCCGGCTGCGACCCGTGTGCAGGCGCGAAGCCTCCGCACCCGCAATCTCGATGAGGCGCTTCTCGAAGTCGAGGTAGTTGGTCCAGCGCTTCGCGCCCGGTTCGGCCTGCTCCCTTTCGATCCTCGCAACTCCGCGGCCGATTCCGCGTGCCAGGTCGGGCGGCAGCAAGCCTTGCTCGCGCAGCATGACGAGGGATGCCTCGTTCGCCGCCGTCATGTAGCAGAGGAAGTCGCAGCGAACGCCCGCCGCCCACGCCGGAAAGGAGACGAGACAGAGCAGCAACAGTGCCGACGTCACGGAAGCGGTCCGGCCGGCCGTTCTTGTATTCATGGGCGAGCTCCCGCGCGGCCAGCGCCGTTCGCATGGCGACACCACTATATAACGCCCCGGGGCGCCACTTCCCGCCATCGTCCCGGGCCGCGTCACCCCGGCTTCGAGGTGCCGGCTGGCCGCGCGCAGCTGCCGCCGGCTTCTCGTCGCCGCGCTCGCGCGGTCACTTTCCGATGCAGAAGTCGGAAAATATCCGCCCAAGCAGCTCGTCGCTGGTGACCTCGCCGGTGATCTCCCCGAGCGCGCGCTGCGCCAGGCGCAACTCCTCGGCCACCAGCTCGAAAGAGGTCCGTCGCTCAAGCTGCTGCTTCGCGCGCGTCGCGTGCTCGCCGGCGCGGCGCAGCGCGTCCAGGTGCCGGGCGCGCGCCGACCAGGCACCCTCGCCGGCCTGCTCGTACCCCGCGCGCTGCTTGATCCGATCGCGCAGCGCATCGAGACCGGCGCCGGTCACGGCCGAGAGCTGCAGCGAGGCGGTGCCCGGCACGTGCCCGGCACCGTCCGGGGGCGGCTGTGCGCCTGGCGACTCCTGCAAGTCGATCTTGTTCCACACTTCGATGACCGGCACGCCCGCCGGCAGCTCGGCGAGGCTGTCGGCCAGCGCCGCGGCGGCTGGCGGCTCCGCCGAGTCGATGACGTAGAGCACGAGGTCGGCGCGCGCGATCTCGCCCCGGGCGCGGCGCACGCCCTCGCCCTCGGCAAGATCTTCTGTTTCGCGCAGCCCGGCGGTGTCGATGACGTGCACCGGGAGGCCGTCGATGTGGATGCGCTCGCGCAGGACGTCCCGGGTCGTTCCCGGCACCGGCGTGACGATGGCCGCATCGACGCCCGCCAGCGCGTTCAGCAGGCTCGACTTGCCGGCGTTGGGTCGGCCGGCGATCACTACGTTCAGGCCGTCGCGCAGCAGCCTGCCCTGGCCGGCCGCGCGCCGGATCCGTTCGAAGCGCGCGTCGATGTCGGCCAGTCGGCCCGCAACCTCGGCGCCGCCCAGGAACTCGACATCCTCGTCCGGGAAGTCGATCGCAGCCTCGACATAGACCCGCAGCCCGGTCAGCCGCTCGATGAGCCCGCGGACCTCGCTTGAAAATTCTCCCTCCAGCGAGCGCATGGCGGCACGTGCGGCCTGCGCCGAGCCCGCGCCGATCAGGTCCGCGACCGCCTCCGCCTGGGCAAGGTCGATCTTGTCGTTGAGGAAGGCGCGTTCGCTGAACTCGCCCGGGCGCGCGAGGCGCGCGCCCAGTTCGAGCGTTCGTCTCACCAGCAGGTCCATGATCGCCGGGCCGCCGTGGCCCTGCAGTTCGAGCACGTCTTCGCCCGTGAAAGACGCGGGCTCGGCATAGAGGATCGCGATGCCCGCATCGATGGCCTGGCCCTGCGCGTCGAGAAACCTGGCGAAGGTCGCGCGCCGCGGGGTCGGCACCTCGCCGATGACGCTTGCGGCGATCCTGCGGGCGTCGGGACCGGAAATCCTGACGACGCCGATGCCGCCGCGTCCCGGCGGTGTCGCCGGCGCGACGATGGTCTCGCCGCCCTCCTGGGTCTCGGGGATCGGCCAGGACCCGGTCACCGCATCACGCGGCGGGCCGTCCTGGTCGCGCGTCCTGCGATCCATGATTCGTGTCGTTCCGTCGGATCGTGTCAGCGCGCCGGGGGTTCCCGCGTGTAGGTTACCCAGACACCCTCGGTGTCGCCATTCTCCGTGTGGGCGACCATGCTGGCGAAACGCCAGCCGTCCTTTTCCATTTTCGCGTGGAGTTCGTTGACGTCCTTGGCCACGCCGTTGCCGGTGTGGGCGTTGACGTGGACCGTCACCATCGTGGTGGCCTGCTGCTTGTCGGCCGCCAGGGCCTGCGGTGTTGCGGTCACTGCGGCGACGGCGACGACGGTCGCCAGCAGGCGCGCGATACGTGTGTCCATGGCTGCCCCCTCTTTCCGGGTTAATTGGTGCGGCGTTTCTTTTCCTCGGCCTCGACCAGCCGGTTGATCTTCCACTGCTGGGCGATGGACAGGACCGTGTTGGTCAACCAGTACAGGACCAGCCCGGCCGGGAACCAGGCGAACATGGCCGTCATGATGACGGGCATGAACGCGAAGACCTTGGCCTGCACCGGGTCTGGCGGCGTCGGGTTGAGCTTGAACTGCAGGAACATCGCGCCGCCCATCAGCAGCGGCAGGATGAAGAACGGGTCCCGCGAAGACAGGTCCTGGATCCAGAACATGAACGGCGCCTGGCGCATCTCGACGCTTTCCAGCAGCACCCAGTAGAAGGCCAGGAAGAACGGGATCTGCACGATCATCGGCAGGCAGCCGGCGACCGGGTTGATCTTCTCCCGCTTGTACAGCTCCATCATCGCGCGGGCCTGGCCCTCGCGGTCGTCCTTGTAACGTTCCTGGATGACCTTCATGCGCGGCGCCACCGTGCGCATCTTGGCCATGGACCGGCCGCTGGTTTCCGCAAGCTTGTAGAAGACCAGCTTGATCAGGAACGTGACGATGATGATCGTCCAGCCCCAGTTGCCGATGAAACCGTGCACTTTCTCAAGCAGCCAGAACAGCGGTTGCGACAGGATCGTGAGCTTGCCGTAGTCGGCCGTGCGCTGCAGTTCCGGTCCGGCCTCTTTCAGCTGCTCCTGCAGCTTGGGGCCGACGAAGAGCCGCTCGTCGATCCTGGCCCGGCCGCCCGCCGCGACGGACTGCGCCGGACCGACGACCCGCAACAGGTAGTCCTTGTCCTGCACCTTCAGCGCGTACCGGTAGGCCTCGCCCGGCTGCGGGACGATGGCCGCGACGAAGTGGTGCTGCAGCGCCGCGACCCAGCCGCCGGTCACGGTCTGGGTGAACTGCTGGTCCTCCTCGTCGTCCACCTGCAGCTTGCTGTACTTCTCGCCGTCGTACACGGCCGGTCCGCGGAAAGCATAGCTTTCGACATTGAACATCGACCGTTCGACCGGCACCCAGTGGCGCAGCAACTGCGCATAGGGCGACAGCGGCACGGCCTCGGCAGTCGCGTTGACGATGTCGTAGCCGACATCGATCGCGTAACCGCCACGGCGAAGGACAAACGTCTTGGTGACCGACAGGCCCTGCCCGTCGGTCCAGCTGAGCGGAATGCGCAGCTCCTGCTCGCCCGCTTCCAGGCGGTATTCGTTCCTGGCCGCGGTGAACGGCGCCTTGTGGTTGGGCTCCGCCCGGCCGGCCTGGCCGGTGGTCAGCCCGGACTCGTAGACGAAAAGCGGGTCCGTGCTGTCGGTGTTGAAAAGCCGGACCTTGAGGTCGGGATTGTCCTTCTTGAGCGGATACTCGAGCAGGTCCGCGCGCACGATGTCGCCGCCGGTGAGCGAGATGTCCATGTCGAGCACATCCGTCACCACATGAATCACCGCGCCGGGCGCGAACTCGCTGCCTGCGGGCACGGCGCCTTCGGGCGACGCCGCCGGCGCAGCCCCCGCCGCGGGCGCGTCGATCGTCGGCAACGACTCGGCAAGCGGCGAGGCGGCGCCATTGCCCGCCAGCGTGGGCGTCGCCGCCGGCGCCGTTGCCGCGGGCGTGCTGGGCGCTCCCGGCCGGCCGTAGTCCTTCATCCAGGCATCGACGTTCAGCCAGACGAGGAACAGCAGGGCGAGCCAGAGGAATATGCGCGGGTTATCCATGTGGGGTCTCTCGTCAGTGCGTTCGCGCGTGCCGCGCTTCAGGTACCGGGTCGTAGCCGCCTTCGTGCCAGGGGTGGCAGCGGCAGACGCGCTTCGCGGCGAGCCAGGACCCACGGGCCGCGCCGTGCTGCTCGATCGACTCGAGGGCATAGCTTGAGCAGGTCGGGTGGAAGCGGCAGTTCGGCCCGAGCAGCGGGCTGATGAACCACCTGTAAAAGCCGATCAACGCGCGAAGGATGTGCTTCATGAGATGCGTATTTGACCCCAGAGCCGCTTCAGGCTCGCAAAAATTTCTGCGTTGCCCGCCTCCCTGCTGGCCACGCGGGCAGACACAAAGATATCCGCTGCCGGCAGCTCGTGCTGATGGAGCCTGAAGCACTCGCGGATCGCACGCCGGATCTCGTTGCGCCGCACGGCGCTGCCCGCCACCCGCACGCCCACGGCCATGCCCAGCCTGGCGTGCCCGCGGCCGTTCGCAACGTACTGAACACCAAAGAGGGCGTCGCCCGTGCGGCGGCCGGCCTTGCGCGCCTGCTCAAAGTCCGCGGCGGTGCGGAGCTTCTGGGCTGGCTTGAAACCGAAGCGAACCGTGGGGCTGTGGCCTATCAGCGATGCGCGCCCACGGCAAGGCGCTTGCGGCCCTTGGCGCGACGGCGCTTCAGGACCTGGCGGCCCTTCTTGGTGGCCATGCGGGCGCGGAACCCATGGGTCCGCTTCCGCTTGATTTTGCTCGGCTGGTAGGTGCGCTTCATGGCAGCGGCCTTAAATCTTTAAGAAAACAAGGACATGCCCATACGGGCAAAGGGGCGCAAGATTAAGGTTCGGCTGGGCCCAAGTCAACAAGCATCGCGGCCGGCTGGGGCGTGTCCGGGCTCCCCGGACGGCCGTCCGGCCTGCTCCGGCAGAGGGGCCGGCCTGGCGCACCCTCATCCCTGTGGATAACTCTGGCGCGGAGCAACCGCCAGCGATAGACTTCCCGGCCTTTCCAGTCATTCGTCATCAGGACGGTCCAGGGGGACTGGCTCGTGCACGGCTCGCTTTGGCATCGCTGTCTGCGCCAGCTCGAAGGCGAAGTACCCGAACAGCTGTTCAATACCTGGGTGCGGCCGCTTCAGGCTGTCGATTCCGAGGGTGTCCTGCGCCTGCTGGCGCCGAACCGCTTTGTGGTGGACTGGATTCAGCAGAACCTGTATTCACGAATTGTCGAGCTTGCGTCGCGCGAGTCGGCTTCGGGCAGCCAGCAAGTGATCGTCGAGGTCGGCTCCCGCCCGCGCCTTGCCGCGGCGCCGGGCCCGGGCGCTCCCGGCGCTGCGCCGCCGCCCGGCCGGGCCGCCCCCGCGGTCGTGGGTGGCCGGATCAATCCGGATTTCACTTTCGAGAATTTTGTCGAGGGCAAGAGCAACCAGCTTGCCAGGGCGGCCGCCGTCCAGGTCGCGGAGAATCCCGGCCGCGCCTATAACCCGCTTTTCATCTACGGCGGTGTCGGCCTGGGCAAGACGCACCTGATGCACGCCGTGGGCAACACCCTCAGGCAGCGCAACCCCGCCGCGCGGGTGGCCTACGTGCACAGCGAGCGCTTCGTCAGCGACATGGTGCGCGCGCTGCAGCACAACAGCATCGCCGAATTCAAGCAGACCTATCGCACGCTCGACGCGCTGCTGATCGACGACATCCAGTTTTTCGCCGGCAAGGATCGCTCGCAGGAAGAGTTCTTCCACACGTTCAACACGCTGCTCGAGGGCCAGCAGCAGGTGATCCTGACCTGCGACCGCTACCCGAAGGAGGTGGCCGGGCTGGAGGAGCGGCTGAAATCGCGCTTTGGCTGGGGCCTCACGGTCGCCATCGAGCCGCCGGAGCTCGAGACCTGCGTCGCGATCCTCATGTCCAAGGCGCAGGCAAGCGCCGTCGCGCTGCCGGAGGAGGTGGCGTTTTTCATCGCCAAGCGCATCCGCTCCAACGTCCGTGAGCTCGAGGGCTCGTTGCGCCGCGTGATCGCGAACTCGCGCTTTACCGGGCGCCCCATCACGCTGGATTTCGCCAAGGAGGCGCTGCGCGACCTGCTGGCGCTGCAGGAGCGGCTGGTCACGATCGAAAACATCCAGAAAACGGCGGCGGAGTATTACAAGATTCGCGTGGCCGACCTGTTGTCCAAGCGCCGGAACCGCTCGATCGCCCGGCCGCGGCAGGTCGCGATGGCGCTGGCGCGGGAACTGACGAACCATAGCCTGCCGGAGATCGGCGACGCCTTCGGCGGGCGCGACCACACCACCGTCATGCATGCCTGCGACCGCGTGCGGGAGTTGCGTGAAACCGATAGGCGCATGGGCGAGGATTACCTCAACCTGTTGAGAATCCTGACCGGTTGATGTGGATAATGTGTGGGTGGCCGGGGGATGGTTTTTCGTCCACAGCTCGCCCACAGGGGGGGCATAGCCTGCGGCGTGTTTGCTCCGTATGCTGTGCCCAGGCCAACAGGCTGAAAGACCGGGTTTTTTAGTGCTTTTCCACCGATCCTGGCTTGCTCTGTATCTATAACAACTATCCTAAGGTTTTCTCGTTTAACCAAGAAATGAAAACCCATTGAGCGGGAGCGCAGATGAAGTTCACTGCCGAGCGTGAAGACATCCTGGCCGCATTGCAGGCCGCCATCGGCGTGGTTGAACGCCGCCAGACCATGCCGATCCTGGCCAACGTGCTGTTGTCGGCCAGGGAGAATCGGCTGTCGGTCACCGCGACCGACCTGGAGGTCGAGCTCGTCGCCCAGGCCGACATCAAGTCGGCCGCCGACGGCGCCATCACCGTGCCCGGGCGCAAGCTGCTGGACATTTGCCGGTCGCTTCCCGACAAGGCGCGGATCACCGTCGCGGTGGATGGCGAGCGCATACAGCTCCGGGCCGGAAAGAGCCGCTTTACCCTGACGACGCTGCCGGCCGCCGAGTGTCCCGTCATTGACGAGATCAATGCGCAGCAAACCATCGACATTCCGCAGGCGGACCTCAAGCGCCTGCTGGACAAGACGCATTTTTCGATGGCGCAGCAGGACGTGCGCTACTACCTGAACGGCATGTTGCTTGAAACGGACGGGAAAATGGTCCGAACGGTCGCGACTGACGGCCATCGTCTGGCTTTGTGCGAGATGGCGCTTCCTACCAAGGGCAAGGGCCAGCAGATCATCGTGCCGCGGAAGGGGGTCCTGGAATTGCACCGGCTGCTGGGCAACGAAGGAACTGTCACGCTGACGGTGGGAAGCAATCACATTCGCGCCCAGATCGCCGACATTCGCTTCACTTCGAAGCTAATTGACGGCAGGTTCCCGGAATATAGCCGGGTGATTCCGGCCAACCCGCCGCGCATGGTCGTGGCGGACCGGGAGGTTCTGCGTGGCGCCCTGCAACGCACCGCGATCCTGTCGAACGAGAAGTACCGCGGGATCCGCCTGGCCCTGAAGGGCAACAGCATGACCATCCAGGCGCACAATCCGGAACAGGAGGAAGCGGAGGAAGAGATCGAGGTCCAATATGACAGCGAGGACCTCGAGGTCGGCTTCAACGTCAACTACCTGCTGGACGCTATCGCGGCCATCGAGGGCGCCGAGGTGGAGGTCGGGCTGACCGACGGCAATTCCAGTTGTCTGATTCATGCGCCGGGCAGCAGCAGCAGCCGGTACGTCGTGATGCCGATGCGCCTGTAGCTTCGGCGCAATGCCGCTGACCTGGATCCAGGTCGAGCAGTTTCGCTGCCTGAGCAAGGTGGAACTCGAGCTCGACCCGCATTTCAACCTTTTCGTCGGACCGAACGCCTCGGGCAAGACCCGCTTGCTCGAGGCGTTGTTTTTTCTTGGGAGGGGCCGGTCGTTCCGTTCGCGACGGCTCGAGACGCTGATTCAGCAGGGCGAGCGGTCCTTCCTGGTCGTTGGAAAGTGCGCGCAGGACGGGACCACGACGACGCTCGGGGTTAGGGGAAGCCGGGGGGGCACCGAGATCAGGATCGGCGGCCGCTCTGCACAGTCGGCGGCGGAGCTGGCCGAACATTTCCCGCCACAGGTCATCGATCCGGAAATTCACAAGCTTCTGGAGGAGGGTCCGGGCCGCCGCCGGCGGTTTCTGGACTGGGGTGTGTTCCACGTGGAACACGCGTTCCTGCCGACGTGGCAGCGCTATCACAAGGCGCTCCGGCAGCGAAATGCTGCACTCAAGCAGGATCTGCCGGACGCGGCGGTGGGCGTCTGGGACACGGAGTTGGCCGAGGCCGGCGAAGCCCTGTCGCGGCAGCGGGCCGCCTACCTTGAGCGCCTCGCCGGCCCGCTGGCGGCGATGGGCCAGCGGCTGCTGGGGCTGGACGCCGCGGTGGCCTATCACCAGGGCTGGCCAGAAGAACAGGGGCTGCGCGAGTCGCTCGCCCGGGACCTGGCGCGGGATCGGAAGTATCGGGCGACGCAGCACGGACCGCATCGGGCCGACGTCGTTGTCCGCGCGGGCGGGCATGCGGCCAAGGACAGGGTTTCGCGGGGGCAGCAGAAGTTGCTGGCGGCGGGGCTGACGCTGGCACAGCTTCAGGTTCAGGAGCGCGACCGGCCGGGCAGGTCGGCGCTGCTGCTGGACGACCCGGCGGCGGAGCTCGACGCCGGGAACCTCGCTCGGCTGCTGGAGTGCGTGCGGGAGCTGCCGGTGCAGCTGCTGGTGACGTCCTTGCGGGCCGACGTGGCAGGGCTCCCCGGGGCCGGGGGGCTGTTTCACGTGGAACGCGGAAACGTGGTGCGGTCCGTGCAGTAGAGAGGGCGGCGCAAGGCGTTATCCACAGGCGGCGGGGGAGGCGCCCAGGCCGGCGTCGCCGCCAGCCGGGCGACGCGGGGCCCGGAGTGTTTCACGTGAAACATCGGGCAAAGGACCCGGCCGGCGACGCAGGGAGCTCCGCCGGGAGACGCGGCCGCCCGGCGATGCAACTCCCCGAATCGACCCCGAGGCGACCACCGCTCCACAGCCTTATCCACAGCCCGCCGCCGGCGGAAACGGGCCGGCACCCGCCGGCGCAGCCGGGATGCCGGGAGCCCGGGCCGTGGGGAACCAAGCGTCTGAAAACAAAGCAAAAAGAGCGAAAAATTGCTATAATTGATTGGTT
>DATHZW010000003.1:0-15119 GCA_035458405.1 Steroidobacteraceae bacterium
GGGCCGCGCTTCGCGCGCGTCGAGGATGTAGGCCTCCGCGCTGTCGATACCGCCGACCAGCCTGCCCTCCCGCATCCGCTGGTCGGCGCGTGTCAGCAGCCTGGCGATGCGCTCGTCCTGCGAGCGCTCCGCAGCGTCGCCGCCTGCCGCCACCACGGCGGCGGCGGTATTCACGCGCTCGCGTTCCCGCAGCAGTTGCGCGGAGAAGTATTCCAGGCGCGGGTTTGTCGGATCGGCGCCGCGCGCGGCGTCCAGGGCGGCTGCCGCTCCCGGCAGATCCTCGGCAAGCAACGACTGTTCGACGCGAGCCAGCAGCTCGTCGGCGACCCTGGCGAGTCCTTCGCGTGCTTCGACATTGCCGGGATACGCCAGCAGCACGCTGCGATAGAGCTCGAGGGCATTCTGTCCTTCCGGTTCGACCAGGCGGCCCTGGCCCAGCGCAATCGCTGCCGCGCCGAGCGTACGGGCAAGCCTGGAACTGGCGTCGTTCGTGGCCGGCGGCGCCGCCGGCCTTTCAGCCGGCATCAGGCTGGAAAAGTCGGGCAGCGGAATGTGCTCCCAGGGCTTCTGCTGGCTGAGGAGGACCAGGCCCCAGGCGATGAGCGCCACGACGGAAATCGAGGCCAGCATCCGCAGCACGCGGCGCGCGGTCGCCGGACTGACCCGGATCCGCGGCAGGCTGATCGAGCGGACGGCACTGAACGCACGCGAGGGCGCTGAAGGCGACGTGCCCTCGGCGGCCGGTTCCCGCGGGGGCTGTTCGCCGCTGCGCCGCGCGGCGGCATCGATGAAGTTCCTGACGCGGTCGGCCGAGACCGGCTTGTGCAGGAAGCGGAACACGGCGCCCGTTGAAATCCGTTCGCCGAGCCCGACCTCGTCGTCCCGCCGGCCGGTGACGACGATCGGAAAGTCCGGAAACTGCTCGTGGAGCCTGTCGACCAGCGTCGGGGTCTCGTTGCCCATCAGCGCAGCGTCGATGAACAGGATCCCGGAATGCGCCGCGACCAGCAGGTCGGCGGCATGCAACGCGTCGTCGGCGCGCCACACCCGCTGCCTTCCCTCCAGCGAGTGCTTCATCAGCTCCAGCAGCGTCACGTCCTCGGCCAGGACGATGACGTTGGCGGTGGCAGCGGCCTCCACGGCCGGGTTCGCTGCGGGCTGGAAATCCGCCGGCCGTTCTGCGCCTGAATTCATCGGGTTCGGGGCCAAGGGTTGCTCCGCAAGTCGCTCCGGGGTTAGCGCAATTGTTGTCCGCAGGATGGATTCAGGCGGTTTGCAACCCCACGCGCGATTGTTTGACAAATTCTGCCGTGGCGGACGAGACACAGGTCTCGTTTTGGGGCCAGGCCGTGTGAACGGCATCAAAAATTTATTGTTTTTCCGTGCCTTATGCCAGATGAGGCCGCATGGCGGTTGCGGCCCCAGCCCCGTGTTGCTGATTCGCCGCACGGACCGCGGCCGGGCCCCGGGCGCGGCAATATGTGAAGCTCGACAAGCGCACAAAAGCGGGCGTATGTTGCCTGCGCGCGGAGCCGGGGGGCTCTGCTGCAGCGAATTCCCAGGCGGCCCGGGTCCGGGTCGCGGCAGTATCGCAGGGGAAGTGCATGGTCGCCCAGAGCAAGGTTGTACGGGACATCGTCTTCCTGTCGAGCCTTCCGCCGGAGAACCATCTCCAGCTCGAGTCGCTGCTGTTCTTCAACCGGCAGCAGGACAAGGTGCGTCCAGGGATCGTCGATGCCATTGCGCGCTATGGCGCGCCGGAGATCGTGCCAGGCGCCAACGGCCTGAAGGTGCGTGTCGCCGGCCCGGTGGAGGTGCAGTGCCTGTTTGCGGTGGAGCGTCGCGACGGCCAGAGCAGGCCGGTGGGATTGATCCTCTACACCCGCGACAGCTTCGAGCGGATAACGGTCATGCACCTCGTCGTCGCGGAGGAATACGCCGCCGGAGGCCCGCGGGCGGACCAGCACCTGCTGTTGCGCCTCGTCCAGGCGGTCAGGCGGGTCGCGCGCCGCACCTCAGGCATCCGGCACGTCGAGCTGCTCTATTCCCAGAGCCGCCTTCGCGCCGAGGCCGCTTGCGCCTGATCCTTCAGCCCTCGACGTAAGCCTCGGCCTCGATTTCGACCAGCATTCCCGGCGAGACCAGGCGGCTGACCTCGACCATCGTTGCCGCGGGCCTGACGGTGCCGAAGAATTCCGCGTGCGCGGCGGCGATCGCCGGCCAGTCGCCGACATCGGTGACGTACATCCGGGTGCGAACGACCTGCGCGACGCTGGCGCCGGCGGCCTCCAGCGCGCGACGGATGTTCTCAAGGGCCTGGCGGGCCTGGGTGCCGGGCTCGCCCGCGCCGACCAGGGATCCCGAGTCGTCCGTGGCGGTGGTTCCCGAGACCCACACGTGCGGTCCGACCCTGACCGCGCGCGAGTAGCCGACCAGCGGCTCCCACGGCGAATTTCCCGCGATATTCCTGCGCGTCATTGCCCCATGTCCTCGCGCCAGGCGTGCCGGAGAGCGCTAGGATACGGCGTGGGACCGGAATCAAGAAGCAATGCCCGACGGCGCCGACGGGCGCCGCCGCGGATTGCCGGGCGCAGGTGACGACGCTCCACCGGCAGCGTGCGGGCCGGGCACTGACGCTCGTCGTGGCGCTCGCGGCGCTCGCGGGAACCCTCGGTTCGCTCGGGTACCTGGCGTGGTGGCTCGAGCTGTTCGCGCATTTCCGGCCGCAATACGCGCTCAGCCTGGCGATTGGCGGGGCGTGCCTGCTGGCGCTGAGGCGCCCGGGCGTCGGTCTCGCGGCGCTGGTGCTTGCCGCGGTCAACGCCGTGCCCCTCATGCACTATTACTACGCGCCGCCGCAGGGCGCGCCCGGCGGCGACGGCCCCGCGCTCAAGGCGCTGCTGGCCAACGTCTACTTCCACAACGGCCGCCACGACCCGCTGCTGGAGTACGTCCGCGGGGCGCAGCCCGACGTCGCGGTGTTCCTGGAGGTCACGCCGGGATGGGGCGAGGCCCTGCGCACGCTGGCGGACAGCCTCCCCTACCAGGCGCATGCCGGCGAGGTATTTGTCGCCAGCCGCAAGCCGCTGCTCGGCTTGCGCGCTCTGCCGCTGTCAGCGACCGGCGCCATGGCCGTGGTTTTCTTCGTCGACGCCGGCGCCGGGCCGGTGGCGATCATCGGGGCGCACACCAGCTGGCCGCTGGGCGCGAAGATCGCGGCGAGCCGCAATCGCGAGTTGTCGATGCTGGCGGACATGGCGCGGGCAACACCGGGCCCGGTGCTGCTGCTCGGCGACCTCAACATCACGGCCTTCTCGCCGGTGTTCCCCGCGTTGCTGGCGCAGGCCGGCCTGGCCGATTGCGCCGCGGGGCAGGGCTACCACCCGACCTGGCCGGCGCAGTTTCCGCCGCTCTACATGCAGATCGACCACTGCCTGGCCGGTGCCGGTCTCGAGGTGACGGAATTCGCCACCGGCCCGTACGTCGGCTCGGACCATTATCCGCTGGAAGTGACGCTCCGGCTGCGCGCCGCCGCAAACGCGGGGCCGGGCGTCACTGCTTCGCGGGCGCCCCCGACATTCCGCCGGTGAGGACCAGCCGCATGGCGGTCTCGATGGGGATGTCGAGCGGCTCGACCCGATCGCGCGGCAGCAACAAGGTATAGCCGCCGATCTGGTAGCTCATCGGGAAGTAGACCGCGATGGTTCCCTCGGCTGCGGGTCCCAGGCCCAGCTCGCTGCCGTCGTCCCGGGTCACGAAGCCAATGGCCACGGCGTCGCCGAAGCGCCCGAGCACCACCCGCCGCAACTCGCTGCGTTCGCCCCCGGCCGGCAGCAGCCTGACGAAGTCACGAACGGCCCCATAAACGCTCTTGACGATGGGAATGCGGTCCATGAGGCGTTCCCAGGCCGCCAGCAGCCGGCGGACGATGAAGGCGTTCACCAGGACGCCGGCCGCGATCAGCAGGACGAGCGCCGTGACGATGCCCATGCCGGGTCGATAGTGCTGCTCCGGCACAACGAGCACGATAGCGCGGTGCAGCACGGCCTCGATCGAGGTGCCGAGCCACCACAGCAACCAGAATGTCAGCGCGATCGGCAGCACGACGACCAGCCCGCGCACCAGCGCGTTCCAAAGTTTCCTCAGCATGGAATGTCTCCGGCGTTTGCATCGCCGCGCCGTACGCGACGCGGCTCCCGCTGGCATCATAAGCGAGCCGGACAGCCCGGTGCGGGGAGAGGAACATGGCAAGAGTGACCGGCCTCGGCGGCGTCTTCGTCAAGACCGACGATCCGGCCGGCCTGCGCGAGTGGTACCGGACGCGGCTCGGCATCGACGTGGAGGACTTCGGCGCCAGTTTCCAATGGCGCGAGGCGATGAATCCGGACGTGACGGGCTACAGCGTATGGGGCGTCTTCCCGCAGGCCACCCATTACTTCGACCCGAGTTCGCGGCCATTCATGATCAACTTCCGGGTCGACGACCTGGATGGCGTCCTGAAGTCCCTGCGGTCGGCGGGCGAGAGCGTGGCGGACGGCGTGCACGAAGACGAATACGGCCGTTTCGGCTGGGCGATGGATCCGGATGGCACCCGGATCGAATTGTGGCAGCCGCCGCCGGCCGGCGCGCCGGCGCCGGAAGCCTTCGCCGCCACGATCCGCCGTTTCCTGGAGGCGGTGGATGCCGGCGACGAGGCCGCGCTGGCCGGCTGCTTCGATCCCGAGGCGTCGATGTACTTCCCGTTCCGCGAGCCGCCCGGGTTGGTCGAGGGTCGCGAGGCGATCATCACGCGGTTTCGCGGCCTGTTCGCCGCCTGGCGAGGGCGTGGAAAGGCGCCCCCGTTCGTCGGTTTCGTGCCGAAGGACATGTCGGTTCGCGCCGCGGGGCCCGGCCACGCGCTGGCGACCTTCATCGTCGGCATCGAGGGGTCGAGTGGGCGACGCACCGCGCTCGGCCGGCAGACACTGGAGGGCTGGCGAATCCTGCACCTGCACGCCTCCAACCCGGGCGTCGCGCCGAAGGGCTGAGCGCCCCGCCACCGCCCGGTGAAGTACGGCTTGCGCCTGCGGATTGCCGCAGGTTCAAGGGCTTGCGGGCCGATTCGGAGTAGGATGAAGGCTCGATCAGGAGAGGCCCCGCGGGGCTGATGCGATCATCGTCGCGGCTGGCCTCATACACGGAGGTTGAACCCATGACAGTCGCGAAAGTCACAGAGATTACGGCCACGTCGACCAAGAGCTTCCAGGACGCCCTGGCGAGTGGCATCGAGCGCGCGAACAAGACGCTGAAGAACATCAGCGGCGCGTGGCTCGCGGACCAGGAAGTGGTCGTCGAAGACGGCAAGATCACCCTTTACAAGGTACGGATGCGGGTCACCTTCGTCCTGGTGTGACCCGCCCGCAAGAGGACAGCACATGATCAAGGCTCTCGTGACCGCGTTTGCGGTGCTCCTGTCGGTGGTCGCTTTCGCGGGCGAGGCGCCCGGGATCGGCGGCGACGCGCTGCTTGCGCGCATGGCCGGCGGCGAGGCGCCCGTCGTGCTCGACGTGCGCACGCCGAAGGAGTTCGCCGAGGGCCATGTCCCCGGGGCGATCAACATCTCGCATGACGAGCTCGAGGCGCGTCTCCCGGAGCTGGAGGCGGACCGCGACCGCGACGTGGTGGTCTACTGCCGCAGCGGCAAGCGGGCCGGGCTCGCGCTGGACATGCTGGAGAAGGCCGGCTTCAAGCGCCTGTATCACCTCGAGGGCGACTACCTCGGCTGGGCTGCGGCCAGTCGTCCGGTCGAGCCCGCTCCGGCGCACTGAGCGCCTCGACAAGGGGTGGAATCCCCCGGGCGGTCGCGCCGGGGCGTCGCATCAGCCTGCACGATCCGTTGCCCGCGCGGGCGGGGGCGGTCAAAGGTGCGCGCGGATACGCGCGGCGTGCTCGGCGAGCAGCTTCGGGTCCGCCATTTCGCCCGCCACCATGCGGAAGTCCTTGCCTGCGTACCTGGGTACCACGTGGAAGTGCAGGTGAAAGACGCTCTGCCCGGCGGGCGCCCCGTTCAGCTGCGCGATCATGATGCCCGGCGGGTCGAAGGCCAGCTTGACCGCGGTGGCGACTTTCCGGGTCGTGCGGATGGTCGCCGCCAGCGCGTCCTCGGGCAGGTCCAGGATGCCCTCGGCCGGCGCCCTCGGTATGACGAGGGTGTGGCCCTCCGCCTGCGGCATGATGTCCATGAACGCCAGCGTGTCGTCGTCCTCGTAGACGCTGTGGCAGGGGATCTCGCCTCTCAGGATCCGGGCGAAGACATTGTTCGGGTCGTAGGCCATGAGCGGACTCCGGTGACCGGAAAACCTGGGCCGAGGATAGCAGCCTGCGGCGGGATCAGCGTCCGAGCGAGCCGAGGTCCAGCGTGACGCTGCGGACGCAATGGTCGGGCCAGTACAGGCTGGCGTCGCCGCGGGGATAGGTCCACATCCGGTAGGAGCCGGGAACCAGGGCCCGGGCGGCGGTGGCGCTCAGCAGGATGTGGTCAATGGCCGGCCGGACGGGATCCTGCTGACGGCAGGCGTCCTTCGGCGCGACGCCCGGGTCCACCAGGTCCGCTTCCGCCGGGTCGCCGTCGTCCAGTTCGGGCCACATGGCGATGATCCTCCCGGCCTGGTCCCGTCCCGGGCCGACCTCCTGGTCGAAGCGCCGGTTGAAGTCCCCCAGCACCACGAACGGCTTGCCCTCGCGCGCGCGGGCATCGATCCATGCCTCGAGAATGGGGACCTGGCGCTGGAGCGTGCGACAGGCGGGCGAGTCGCTGGTCAGCGGGTCGCGATTGCAGCTCGACTTGAGGTGCACCGCCAGCAGCCGGAGCTCCCGCGATGTGCCCGGGTAAAGCGTCAGGTCGGCGCCCCAGCGGACATCGTTCTCCGGCAGGCCGAGCTCGCGGTAATCGGCGTTGCAGCGATAGGGGATGCCCGGCCGGATGGCGAAGCCCACGTTCTGCACGGCCTTGCGCCCGGTGAAACAGAACGACCGGCCCGGGAAGATGCGTGCCGCGATGCCCGGACCATCCGTTTCCTGCAGCGCAAAAACATCGGCCGGGATCGTGGCCGTGAATTTGCCGAGCCGCTCGAGGTCGGCATCGCTCCAGCGGCTTCCAGGGACCAGATTGCAGTAGATGCTGCGCTCGTTCCCGCGCGCGCGCGTGCCCTTCTCGAGGCAGCTGCCGGCCAGTTCATCGAAGGTTTCCGGCAGCATCAACCACTGGGCATTCCAGGTCGCCAGCATCAGATGCGTGTTCTCGCGGGGGACCTGCGCGCAGGCGGCCGTGAGGGCGCTGGCGGCAAGTCCGAGCAGGAGAAGGGCGGCGACGGGGCGGCGGTTCATGTGCGGTCTCGCTGAGAACTGGGAAGGCCGAGTTTACTGCCCGCCAGCCGGGCGTGTATCCGCGGGTTCCATCCCCCGACGAATTTGCGGCACACTGGCGCGGGTCTGGACCGAAGACAACAGGCCGTGTCAGGTCGTTGAGGGGGAGAGATGATCCCAGGTTGGGGGCTCCTGCTCGTGTCGCTCGCCTATGTCGGCGGGCTGTTCGCGATCGCCTGGTTTGGCGACCGCAACACGACCTATCCCTCGAAGGCGAAGCTACGACCCATCGTCTACAGCTTTGCACTCGCGGTGTACTGCTCGAGCTGGACCTTCTACGGTGCGGTCGGCAGCGCCGCCCGCGACGGCGCGTCCTACCTGCCGATCTACCTCGGACCGATCCTGCTGTTCGTTTTCGGCATGCCGTTCTTCGAGCGGCTGGTGCGCATCGCCAAGCGCCACAACGTGACCTCGATCGCCGACCTGATCGCGTCGCGCTTCGGCAAGTCCTCGAGAGTCGCCGCCGCGATCACGCTGGTCGCCCTGACCGCCGCGGTGCCCTATGTCGCGCTGCAGCTGAAGGCGGTCGCGATGAGCATCGAGGTGCTGACCGGCTCGTCCGCGGGCGGGGTTGACGGCACGTGGTTTTCCGACAGCGCGTTCTACGTGGCGGTCATGCTCGCCCTGTTTGCCATCCTCTTCGGCACGCGTGGCATCGACGCGGCCGAGCATCATCCGGGGCTGATGCTGGCGATAGCCGTCGAGTCCCTGGTGAAGCTGCTGGCCTTCATCGCGATCGGCGTGTTCGCACTGATGTCGCTCGGCGGGCCGATGGAGTACGTGTCCGCGGCGAGGTCGCTGCCGGTCCAGAACGAGCTGTTCACGGGCTTCGTCACCCAGATGCTGCTCGCCTTCGCGGCGATCTTCTGCCTCCCCCGCCAGTTTCAGGTCGGAGTCGTCGAGTGCACGGATCCGGGCGACCTCTCCACGGCGCGCTGGATGTTCCCCGGCTACCTGGCGCTGATCAGCATCCTGGTCGTGCCGATCGCCGCGCTCGGCCTTGCCACCGCGGGGCCCGGTGTGGCGAGCGACAGCTTCGTGCTGTGGCTGCCCCTGCAGGCTGGCCACGAGTCGCTCGCACTGGTCGCCTACGTCGGCGGCTTCTCCGCCGCGACCGGCATGGTCATCGTCGCCTGCGTCGCGCTTGCGACCATGGTCAGCAACGATCTCCTGCTGCCGCTGGTCTGGCGCTACCGCGCGGAAGCCGCGACCGGCCGCCGGGCCACCACGCGCCTGGTGCTGTGGGTCCGCCGGGCGGCCATCGTCGGCGTGCTGCTGCTGGCCTACATCTACTACCGCGCGGTACCGTCGGCGCCCAGCCTCGCGTCGATCGGGCTGCTGTCCTTCGCGGCGGTCGCGCAGTTCGCGCCGACACTGGTCGCGGCGCTGTACTGGCAGCGGGCGAGCCGGGCGGGAGTCCTGGCGGGACTCATCGTCGGCTACTTCCTGTGGATGTACACGCTGCTGCTGCCAAGCCTGCTGGCGATCGACGGGGTCGTCCCGGTGTGGGTCGAGCAAGGGCCTTTCGGCTGGTCCTTCCTGGCGCCGCACGCGCTGTTCGGCTGGACGGCCCCGGACGTGCTGTCCCACGGGGTCTTCTGGTCGCTGACCGGCAACGTGCTGGCCCTGGTCGCCTTTTCGCTGCGGTACCGGCCGAGCCTCGGCGCACAGCTGCAGGCGGCTGCGTTCCTTGCGCCCGCGGACGCGGGCCGGGGTTCGCGGGACGCGCCGCTGCCAGGCAATACGACGGTAGGCGACCTCATGACGCTCGCCGAGCACATCGTCGGCCCGCGCGCGTCCACGCAGCTGCTGGCGCAGTACGCGCGCGACGCCGGCAAGGAGCTGGCGGTCGACAGCCGCGCCGACTTTGGCCTGGTGCAGGCGGTCGAGCGGGAACTGGCGGGCGCGATCGGCTCGGCAAGCGCGCGAATGATGCTGACCAGCACGCTCAGGGGCGCGGGCCTCAAGCTCGACCAGGTCGTGGCGCTGCTGGACGAAACGACCGAGAAGCTCAGGCTCAACCGGGGGCTGCTCGAGGCGATGATGGACAACATGGCCCAGGCCATCAGCATGGTCGACCGCGACCTGCGCCTGGTCGCCTGGAACCAGCGCTACGAGACGCTGTTCGAGTACCCGCCGGGATTTCTCTACGTCGGCATGCCGATCAACGAGGCGATCCAGCTGAACGCCGAGCGCGGGCTCTGCGGCGCCGGCGATCCCGCCCGGCTGACACGGCGGCGCATGGCGCACCTGCGCAGCGGCTCGCCGCACGTCTCGGAACGGCGGCGGCCGGACGGGCGCGTCGTCGAGACGCGTGTCCAGCCGATGGCCGACGGCGGCATGGTGTCGACGTTCACGGACGTCACGGACTACAAGAAGGTCGAGAGCGAGCTGCGCGAGATCGCAGAAACCCTGGAGATGAGGGTGGAGGAGCGCACCGAGCAGCTCAGGCAGGCGAAGCTCGAGGCCGAGCAGGCGAACCACAGCAAGACCAAGTTCGTCGCGGCGGCCAGCCACGACCTGTTGCAGCCGATGAACGCCGCCAGGCTGTTCGTCTCGGCCTTGCGGTCCCGCGACCTGAAGGACGGGGAAGCCGCCAGCCTGGCGGAACGCGTGGACACGTCATTGCGCGCGGCCGAGGAGCTGGTGGACGCGCTGCTCGACATTTCCAAGCTCGATGCCGGTGCCGTGCAGCCCGAGGTCAAGGACGTCGCGGCGGCCGACCTGCTGGAGTCGCTGGCGGAGCAGTTTGCGCCACTGGCCGCGGACCGCGGCCTGGAGCTGACCGTCATGCCGACGCGCCTGGCCGTTCGCACCGACCCGCGCATGCTCAAGCGCGTGCTGCAGAACTTCATCGCCAACGCGCTGCGCTACACGCGCCATGGCAGCGTGCTGGTCGGCTGCCGCCGTCGCGGGAGCGAGGTGGAGTTCCAGGTATGGGACACCGGCCCGGGCGTGCCGTCGGAGGCGCTGGCGCTGATCTTCGAGGAGTTTCGCCGCCTGGAGCAGCCATCGCCCTGGGGTGAGAAGGGGGTCGGACTCGGGCTGTCGATCTGCGACCGGATTGCGCGGATCCTCGGCCACGAGCTGGTCGTAAGGTCCAGGCACGGGCATGGCAGCGTGTTCGCCATCCGCACGCCGCGCAGCATCGCACTCGCGGTGCACCGCAACGTGCCCGACCCGAGAACCCGCGGCGTCCCGCTGCAGGGCATGACGGTCCTCTGCCTGGATGACGAACTGGATATCCTCGACGGCATGACCGCCCTGCTGGGCCGTTGGGGTGTCCGCGTGCTGGCAGCCCGGACCATAGGCGAGGCCGAGAATCTGGCCGCGGCCGAAAGGCCGGATGTCATCCTGGCGGATTTTCACCTGCGCGAGTCCGAAAGCGGCCTCGACGCGCTTCGCCGGCTGGCGGCGATGAACGGTGGCCGCCCGGGCGCGCTGGTGACCGCAAACGCCAGCGTGGAAGTGGTGGCCGGCGCCCGCGCCGGTGGGTTCGAGATGCTTCGCAAGCCGGTCAAGCCGGCGGCGCTGCGCGCGCTGCTGGCGGCCTTTGCGCGCCGCAAGGTGGCCGGCGCAGGATCCTCCGTCGCGGCGGCTCAGGCGGTCGACGCGTCGGCCTGAGGCGTGCGGCTGCCGAGACCGACCTGGTCGAGCGCGAGCTGCTGCGACAGCACGACCGCCTGCGTCCGGTTGGTGGCGCCGAGTTTCTGCATGATGGCGGTCATGTGCGCCTTGATGGTCGCCTCGGACACGCCGAGCTCGTAGGCTATCTGCTTGTTCAGCAGGCCGGCCGACAGCATCGTCAGAACGCGGAACTGCTGCGGCGTCAGGCTCGCGAGCCGCGACGCGACATCGGCCTCGGGACCTTCCAGCGTCGTCGACTCGGCATCCACCGACGCGGGTATCCAGACGTCGCCGTCCAGCACCGCCTGCAGGGCCTCGACCATTTCCTCCACGGTGGAAGACTTGGGCACGAAGCCGGCGGCGCCGTGCCCGATCGAACGGCGGATCACGCCCGGGTCCTCGTTGGCGGAGATGATGACGACCGGCAGCGACGGATGGTGCGCCCGCATCTGCACCAGTGCGCTGAAGCCGTTCGCGCCCGGCATGTGCAGGTCGAGCAGCAGAAGGTCGGCTTCCGGGTGCCGCTCGGCCTCGTCGAGCAGCGCGGCCACGGTGTCCGCCTCGACCACCGTCGCGTCGGGCACCGCCCGTCCGAGCGCGTGCCTCAGCGCCTCCCGAAACAGCGGGTGGTCGTCCGCGACGATGATTTCGCGGGGCATCTAGCCGCCCGTGTTCATCCGATGATCGACCAGCTCCTTGACCACGGTCGGGTCGGCCAGCGTCGACGTGTCGCCCAGCTGGTCCGCCTCGTTCGCCGCGATCTTTCGCAGGATCCGCCGCATGATCTTGCCCGAGCGGGTCTTCGGCAGCCCGGGCGCCCACTGGATGAAGTCCGGCGAGGCGATGGGCCCGATCTCGTTGCGAACCCAGTCGCGCAGTTCCTTGCGCAGCGCCTCCGTCGGTTCCTCCCCCGTGATCAGCGTGACATAGGCGTAGATACCCTGGCCCTTGACGGCATGCGGGCAGCCCACGACGGCGGCCTCGGACACCTTCGGGTGGGCAACCAGGGCGCTTTCGACCTCCGCCGTGCCCATGCGGTGCCCGGACACGTTGATGACGTCGTCGACACGGCCGGTGATCCAGTAGTAGCCGTCCTCGTCGCGCCGTGCGCCGTCGCCCGTGAAGTACATCCCGCGGAAGGTGGTGAAGTAGGTCTGGATGAAGCGCTCGTGGTCGCCGTAGACGGTGCGCATCTGCCCCGGCCAGCTGTCCAGCAGGACCAGGTTGCCCTCGGTTGCGCCCTCCAGCAGCCTGCCTTCGCCGTCGACGATGGCCGGCTGCACGCCCGGCAGCGGTCGGGTGGCCGATCCCGGCTTGAGCACTGTCGCGCCGGCGAGCGGCGAGATCAGGATGCCGCCGGTCTCGGTCTGCCACCAGGTATCCACGATCGGGCAGCGTTCGTCGCCGACCACGTGGTAGTACCACTCCCAGGCCTCGGGGTTGATCGGCTCGCCGACCGTGCCGAGGAGCCTGAGGCTCTGGCGCGAGCACTTCTTCACCGGCGCTTCGCCCTCGCGCATCAGCGCGCGGATCGCCGTCGGCGCGGTGTAGAAGATCGTGACCTTGTGCTTGTCGACCGCTTCCCAGAAGCGGCTGAAGCTCGGGTAGTTCGGCACGCCCTCGAACATCACGCTGGTCGCGCCGGCGGACAGCGGCCCGTAGACGACATAGCTGTGGCCCGTCACCCAGCCGACGTCGGCGGTGCACCAGAAGACGTCGTCCTCGTGGTAGTCGAAGACGGTGGAGAAGGTGAAATTGGCGTAAACGAGGTATCCGCCGGTCGTGTGCAGCACGCCCTTCGGCTGGCCGGTGGAGCCGGAGGTGTACAGGATGAACAGCGGGTCTTCCGCGTTCATGCGCGCGGGCTCGCATTCGGCGGGCTGGTCCGCGACGATGTCCTGGTACCAGACGTCGCGGCCCTCGACCCAGTTGATCGGCGCCCGGGTATAGCGGATGACGACCACTTTCTCGACGCAGGGCAGGTCGTGTTTCGCCAGCGCGGCGTCCACGTTCGCCTTGAGCGGGATCTTCTTGCCGCCCCGCACGCCCTCGTCGGTCGTGATGATGAGTTTCGAGTCGCAGTCGCGGATGCGGCCGGCGAGCGAGTCCGGTGAAAAACCGCCGAAGACGATGGAGTGAATGGCGCCGATGCGGGCGCAGGCGAGCATCGCGACCGCGGCCTCCGGGATCATCGGCATGTAGATGGTGACCCGGTCGCCCTTGGCCACGCCCTGCGCGCGCAGCGCGTTGGCGAAGCGGCACACCCGCTCGTACAGTTCGCGGTAGGTGACGGCATAGGAAACCGAGGGGTCGTCGCCTTCGAACAACAACGCGGTCTTGTCGCCGCGGGTCGCCAGCTGGCGGTCGAGGCAGTTGACCGACACGTTGAGCTCGCCGTCCTCGAACCAGCGGATGCGGAAATCGTCCGGGTCGTAGTTGACGTTCCGGATCTTTGTCGGAAAGCGCATCCAGTCGACGCGCTTGGCAATCCTGGCCCAGAAGGCATCGGGGTCGCGCACCGATTCCTCGTACATCGCGCGGTAATCGGCTTCCTTGACGACAGCGCCGGCGGCAAACGAATCCGGCACTGGATAGGTCTTGACCATCATCTTCCTTCCCCCGTCGGCGACGCCCAGCCTGGACGCCCGGTTGATTCCACGCCCAAGCATTTTACGCACCCGCCTCTGCATGAATTGGACGTTGGTCGTACGCGGTTACCACCTCGGACCGCCGGCCCGCCCGGGGCGGCTGTTGTGTGGGCGCAACGCGCTTCTTAGACCATCCGCCAATGGAGGCGCGAGCCCGCGGGGGCGCATTCTCGGCCCACAGCCCACAAGGGGAGGTCTGACCATGGATTTCAGGATCAAGCGAACTGCAACGGCCATCGCCGTTGCCACTGCATTGGCGATGCCGGGCGTTGCGCTGGCCCAGACGGATGCTGAGAAAGCGCTGGAGGCCCGCGTGGCCGAACTCGAGAAGCTGGTGCAGCAGCTCTCTGCCGACCAGACGAAGACCGCCACCGAGGTGGCCACGACAGCCAAGGCGGTCGAAGAGGCAAAGACGCCGCCAGCGCCGCCGCCGGCTCCCACGGTCAGCACGGCCAACAAGGGCTCGCTGACGGTCAAGGGCTTCGTGATCGCGTCGCTGTACGCGCAGGACGCCAATTTCGCTTTCGGCAACGGCCAGAGCGCGGAATTCCCGACGGGTGAATACTCCACGGACAAGTGGACCTATGGCGGCGACGTCCGCAACACTCGCCTGACCCTGGACTGGAAGGGGCCCGAGGTGGCCAACGGCGCCAAGTTCGGCGGTCTGGTGGAGATGGACTTCTTCGGCGGTTTCGCCGGCGGTGGCTTCACCGACGAGCAGCCGAACCCGCGCCTGCGCCTCGCCTACGTGGACGTGACCAAGGGCGACACGACGATCCGCATCGGCCAGGCCTGGTCGCCGTTCTTCGGCAACGTGCCGGCCTCGCCGACCCACGTGGCGTTCCCGCTGGGCTACGGTTCCGCGGGCATGGTCGGCTGGCGCTTCCCGGGCCTGTTCGTGTACCACAACTTCTCCAAGAACACGAAGCTGACCCTCGCCGCCATGCGCGGGTCGTGGAATGATGCTTCGCCGTCCTTCGGTAACGGCGCCGGCGAGTCGGGAACGCCGCAGTTCGAGGCGCGCCTCGATTTCTCTGCCGGTCCGTGGAGCCTCTACGTCGTCGGTCACTACGACCAGAAGGACTGCACGCTGGTCGGCGATACTGCAACGAACGTATGCGGCTATGGCTACACCAAGAAGAACCTCGACGGCACGGCCGTGGAACTCGGCGCCAAGGCGACGTTCGGCAAGGTCACCCTGGCCGGCAACGTCTACCAGGGCACGGCGATCGGCAACCAGTTCGGGCAGATCACCCAGTTCGGCGATATCTCCGGCTGGGGCGGCTGGCTGCAGGGCAGCGTCAAGTTCACGCCGCAGTGGTCGGCCAACCTGTTCTACGGCATGGAGAAGCCTGATGACGGTGACGTGTTCGACTTCATCGCGACGCCGACTGGAACCGCGGTGAACCGCGCGCGGGGCGAGAACGAGATGATCGCGGC
>DATHZW010000004.1:0-5597 GCA_035458405.1 Steroidobacteraceae bacterium
CAGGCTGCGCGGGGCAGTCGAGCACCGAGCAGCCGCTGCGCCCGATGCAGCGGCCGCTGCAGTAGTTTCCTGAAGACAGGCAATCGATCAAGGGTCAGTGACCATGTCCTATCTCAACCAGCTTCTGTTCGGCGTCTATCCTTACCTGGCAGGCACGGTGTTCCTCGTGGGCAGCCTGGTCCGTTTCGACCGGGACCAGTTCACCTGGAAGGCCGGTTCGAGCCAGATGCTGCGCACGCGCAACATGGTTGCCGCCAGCAACCTGTTTCACCTGGGCATTCTGGGCATCTTCTTCGGGCACCTCGTGGGCCTGCTGACGCCTCCCGAGGTCTTTCATGCACTGGGCATGAGCCCGAGCGCCAAGCAGCTGCTGGCGGTGGTCGCGGGCGGTGTGTTCGGGTTGATGTGCCTGGTCGGGCTGCTGATGCTGGTCCACCGGCGACTGACCGACGACCGGGTCAGGGCGACCTCGACGCGCATGGACATTTTTGTCCTTGCGCTGCTGCTCGCGCAGTTGTGCCTCGGCCTGCTCACCCTGCCCGTTTCGCTGCATCACCTCGACGGCGCAAACATGCTGCAGCTGATGTCATGGGCCCGCAACGTCGTGACCTTCGACCCGGCGGTGGCCGTCGCCTCGCTGCAGGGGATCGGCTGGCTGTTCAAGGCCCACCTGCTCCTCGGCATGACCATCTTCATGGTCTTCCCGTTCTCGCGCCTGGTGCACATCTGGAGCGCGCCGCTCGGGTATCTCGGTCGGCCATACCAGATCGTGCGTCAGCGCTGAGCGGCGGTACGGCGCCGGGCCAGGGCCTACATTTCGTGCCTGACGAGCTGTTCCAGGTCCGGGATCACGATGTCGCGCCCATCGGATTCGATCAGCCCGGCCGCGGTGAGGCTGCGCGTCAGGCGGGAAAGCGTCTCCGGCTTGATGGCGAGTTGTGACGCCAGCATCTGCCGCGTCTCGTCGAAATGAACGCGCAAGCCCCCCGTGGAGTCGCGGACTGCGCGCCGGGCGAGGTGGCGGATCAGGCGGTTGCCGGCGCTTTCCAGCGTCAGCTCCTCGATTTCCTGGATCTGGGCGTGCAGCCGCTGGCTGAGCCCGGCCAGCAGCCGCAGGCAGGTCCGGGTATCGCCCTTCAGGGCCGCGAGGAAGTCTCCGTTGACGATGGATATGAGGGTCGTGGGTTCGGTCGAGTCCGCCGAGACCGGGTAGGTCGGACCCTCCATGAACATCACCGCCTCGGCGAAGACCTGGCCGGGGCCCATGAATGCCAGGATCTTCTCTTCGCCACCGCGGGATTCGAGGAACAGCCTGACCTGGCCTTCGGTGACGACGTAGAAGGCGCTCGCCCGGTCGCCGCGCTGGAACAGCACCTGATGCGGGTCAAGCCGCACGACCTGCGCGCCCGAGGCAATCTGCTCGAAGCGCTCGCCGTCAAAGGCGGCAAACAGCGGGTGGCGCTGCAGCAGTTCCAGGATTTCCGTGCGTGCCAGCATCGTGCCGCCATGGTAACCGTTAGCCCCCGGAGGGGAACAGCGGATCGCCGCAGGGATCCCGGAGATGCCGCGGGCGCCCTTGGACGCGGGTCCATGCCGTGGCGACGGCGCGGGCCGGGGCTCCCCCCGTCATTGCCGGAACCCGGGTATCCCCGGCGGCCGGGTGGATCGATCAGGCCCGTGGCCGCGAACCCGCGTCAACGGATCGCCTGATGGCCCGGATGTGTTCCGGAGTCGTGCCGCAGCACCCGCCGATGATGGAAGCGCCGGCGGCGATCAGCTCGGCCGTCCTGTCGCCGAAGTAGGCGGGCGATTCCGGGTACACGACCCGCTCGCCCTGCTGCACGGGGGGACCCGCGTTCGACTGTATGGCGATAGGCTTGTCGGAGAGCATCCTGATCTGGCGCGCGATCTCGATCATGTTGTCGACGCCATGCCCGCAGTTCGACCCGATGATGTCGGCGCCCGCGCCGGTCAGTCCTTCGACTGCCTTGTCGATGCCCACGCCCATGATCGTGTAATAGCCCCGCGGGATCCTGTCGAAGGTCATCGTCGCCATCACCGGGGTCGATGGCGATATCGACTTGGCGGCCTGGATTGCCAGCGACGCCTCCCGAAGGTCGGTCATCGTCTCGACGCAGACGAGATCGACGCCCGCGTCGATCAATGCGGACAGCTGCTCCCTGAAGCTCCTCGAAAGCGTCTCTTCATCCACGCTGCCGTACGGCTTGAGCATCTCCCCGGAAGGGCCGCAGGAACCGGACACGTAGGCCCGCTCGCCGACGGCCGATCGTACGCAGGCCACCGCGCTCCGGTTGATCCGCTCGGCCTGCGCGGCCAGGCCGAAACCGGCGAGCTTGACCGGCGAGCCGCCGAAGGTGTTTGTCTGGACGATGTCGGCGCCGGCCTGCAGGTACAGTGAGGCGATCTCCTCCAGCATGGCCGGCTGCGCGAGGTTGAATGACTCGGGGCATTGCCCGGGCTGCAATCCCCTCTGGAACAGCATCGTGCCCATGGCGCCGTCGGCGACGAGGATGTCGCCGGATCGCAGACGCTCCAGGATGGGCTTCATTCACCCTCCCAACAGCGCATTGGCGCAGTCCACGCTCTTGGCGGCGTCGAACGCGTAGGCGTCCGCGCCGATCTGATCGGCGTAGGCCTTGGTGATCGGCGCGCCGCCGATCATGGTCTTGATCCTTGCCTGGTGATTGCCCTGGCGCAGCAGGTCGATGACCGCCTTCATCGCCGGCATGGTCGTGGTCAGCAGCGCCGACATGCCGATGATCCTCGCGTTCGCCTTGACGGCCGTCTCGACGAACGTCTCGGGCGCGACGTCCTTGCCCAGGTCGATGACCTCGAACCCGGCGCCCTTCAGCATGATCCCGACCAGGTTCTTGCCAAGATCGTGCAGGTCCCCTTTCACCGTCCCGATGACGATCGTTCCGCGCGTGGGGATCCCTTCCTTCGCGAACAACGGCTTCAGCTGATCCAGGCCGGCGTGCATCGCCTTGGCGGCCATCAGCACGTCCGGGAGGAATATCTCATGGTCCTTGAACAGCTTGCCGACGACGTTCATCCCGGCTACGAGGCCGTCGTTCAGGATCGCCGTGGGGTGCATGCCCTGCTCGATGGCCTGCGCGGTCAATGCATGGACCCGCTCGTCGTCCCCGAGCTGGACCTGCTCAGCGATGTCTTTCAGGACGTCCATGCGGCCCCCTCCAGGGTTGTGTGCTTGACGGAGGACAACCGGTCCCGTCGATCGAGACAGGTCTTGTCCCTGCATGCGCGGCAAAAGCGAAAGCCGATGTCGAATTCGTGAATGGCCCTGGGTCCGTGGACCAGGACTCCCGTGGCCGACTTCAACGGCGTCATCAGCTGCGATTCGTTGAGCGTGATCCCGATCTGCCGCGGGTCGAGGTAACGGAACACCTGGTCCTGCGCGCTGATGTGCCAGCCACAGTAGCCGGGGCTGTAGTTCAGCACCACGCTGTCGTCGGCCGCGGCGTCATTTCCGGCATACCGTTCGGCCACGCGCCTCTCGAGGAGCCCCACGTAGTTCTCGACCGCCAGGGAGGCCGCCGTGTCGAGCATCGCGGCGAGGGCAAAATCGTTGTGTTCCAGGAACCCTTCTATCCTCTCGCCCAGCCCGCGCCCCATCGTCAACGCGAACAACACCAGGTGCCGGGCCCGGGGGTAGATGTCCTTCAGCGGCGCCTCTGCTTCGTTGCGGCCCTGGCCGCGGAATATCCCGTCAAACTCCGCGCGAGACACGTCGCCCGTGACGCTGCAGGGCTGCGCCTCGGCCGCCAGTATGGCCTGCGAGGTCTCGACCAGGTCCCGGACCCTGTCCTTGACGATCGCCTGCGGAGGCATGCCCTGGCCGCGCAGTATGTCCTCGAACGAGGGGGCGATTGCCTCGATCGGGACCCGCGCGGTTTCGGTCACGGGGTCGTCCCGGGCAACGCGTCCTGGCCGTGCAGCTTCGCGCTGGCCTGCATGATGTCGAGCAGGTCCCGGCGGGTATCTGCGGGCAGGGAGGGCGGCTGATAGCGCCGCAACAGCCGCTCCACCTCGGCATGCGCCCGGTCAGCCATGGTGGACGAGCCTTCTTCGACCCAGCGGGCGTTGTTGGCCCGGTTGATCACCGGACCGGGGCAATAGATCTCTTCCTTCAGGTACTTCCTGGTATGCCTGGAAATCAGCAGCTGCTCGTCTCTCAGCAGTTCTTCGAAACGGGGAAGGGACGGGAAGTCCTCCCGCGGCTCGATTCCCCTCACCATCCTCAGCACCATGCCGCAGGTCTCGTTGTCGATGACGAGCTTCTCCAGGCTGATGCAACTCTCGAAGTCGATCATGCCGGGGCCGGAGATGTTGTTGATGCCGGACAGGGCGGCAAGCGTCGCGCCCATCCCCGATTCCATTCCGGCCTGCACGTCCAGTTGCTTGGAATCGGTCAGCGCGATGTAGGCCTGGGTCGGGATTCCCAGGTACTTGCCGATCTCGTTGTAGGCGCAGTCGATCATCATCGTCTCGATGGCCCCCATCGGGGTGGACTCGTAGCGATGGTCGAATATGGCCGGAGAACCGCCGTACAGGATCGGCGTACCCGGACGTGCGAGCTGGCTGAGGACGATCCCGCTGAAGGTTTCCGCGGTGTGCTGGATGAGCGTGCCGACCAGGGTGACCGGAGCGACGAATCCGGAAAGCGGCATCGCGATGAATTCGACGGGAATCGAGTGCTTCGCGCAGTCCAGCACGTTCTGCGAGGTCACGTCGCTCCATTTGAAGGGCGACGTGGGGCAGCAGGAAAAAACCGCAAGCGGCTTGTCCTGCAGCGCCTGCTGCGATCCCCTTACGGCAAGCAGCATGTCCTTCATGACCTGGAACGACTCGATCGTGAACGTGCCGGTCACCACCGGCTTGGACGAGTGGAGCAGGCTCAGGAAGAGCCGGTAACTGTCCGAGACGTTGTTGACGACGTCCGCCGGAATCATCGCGGTGCTCTGGGAGGCGATGTGCGGGAGCTGGTCCACGACCTTGACGTAGTTGACGTAGTCGCCGGTCAGCGGCCGGCGCATCGCACCGGTGCCGTGGTCCAGGTAGTTGAGGGCCGATGAGCCCGGCGTGAAGTGGATGCTGTTGCCGGAGAAATCGTTGGTCTGGTCTCCCGATGCGCTGAAGAGCTTGAAGGACTTCGGCACGCTCGCCAGCGATTGATCGATCAGCCTGTCGTCGAGGAAAGCCCGCGATGTCTTGCGGTCGATCCGTGCCCCGTGGTCGGCGAGCAGCGCGAGCGCGTTGTCGTTGTGGATCTCCACGCCGAGCGCCGACAACACCTGCCGGGCCTCGGCGATGACCTGCTCGATCAGCGCATCGGTCAGGAACCTCAGCTGTGGCCTCATCATGACTTCCCCGCCGTGAGCAACGATGCGCCCGGAATACCCGCAGGTGGCAGCTGGAACTGTCTTGCGCTGGTGCCGGCGATTGTATCCTTTCGGGTCGACCGGGCAACGGCGGGCTTTGCAGGCGCCGGGGTTGGGGCCGACAATGGTCCACCTGCCTTGCGGAGAACGGTGATGCCTGCGCCTGCTCGACTGTCC
>DATHZW010000005.1:0-15932 GCA_035458405.1 Steroidobacteraceae bacterium
CTGCGCGCCCCCGGACTCATTTCACGGAGATCGCCCATGGCAACCGCAACCGGGACCCCGGCCGGCCACAAGAGCACGGCCCGCAGCCTCGATCCGCTGGACCTCTATGACGTCCATTCGCTGCTATCGGAAGAGGAGCGCATGGTGCAGGAATCCGTGGCGCGGCTGGTCGACGAGAAGGTGCTGCCGGTCATCCAGAGGCACTTCGAGGAACACAGCTTCCCGCGCGAGCTGGTCGGCGAGCTGGCCGGCCTCGGGCTGCTCGGCTCCTCGCTCGAAGGCTATGGCTGCGCCGGCATGAACGCGGTCGCCTACGGGCTGATCTGCCAGGAACTGGAGCGGGGCGACTCGGGCATCCGCAGCTTCGTCTCGGTGCAGTCGTCCTTGTGCATGTACCCGATCCACGCCTTCGGCAGCGAGGCGCAAAGGGAGAAATACCTGCCGCGCATGGCGAGCGGCGAGCTGATCGGCTGCTTCGGCCTGACCGAGCCGCACGGCGGCTCGGACCCGGCGAACATGAAGACCCACGCCAAGCGCCGCGGTGGCGACTGGGTGCTGAACGGCGCCAAGATGTGGATCACCAATTCGCCGATCGCGGATCTTGCCGTCATCTGGGCGAAGGCCGAGGACGGCATCCGCGGCTTCATCGTCGAGCGCGGCACCAGGGGTTTCGAGACGCCCGAGATCGAGCGCAAGTTCTCGCTGCGCGCCTCGGCCACGGGCGCGATCTTCCTGCAGGACGTGGTCGTCCCCGAGGAAAACGTGCTGCCCGGCGTGATCGGCCTGAAGGGCCCGCTGTCGTGCCTGACCCAGGCGCGCTACGGCATCACCTGGGGGGTGATCGGCGCGGCCCAGGCCTGCCTGCGGCAGGTCCTCGACTACACGGCCGACCGCGTGCTCTTCGGCCGCCCGCTGGCCGCCACCCAGGCGATCCAGATCCGGCTCGCCGAGATGGCGCGCGGGATCACCACCGCGCAACTCCTGTCGCTGCAACTGGGCCGGCTCAAGGACGCGGGGACGATGGCGCCTGCGCAGGTGTCGCTGGCCAAGTGGAACAACTGCCGCATGGCGCTCGACATCGCCCGTGACGCGCGCGACATCCTCGGCGGCGCCGGGATCAGCGCCGAGTACGTGCCCATCCGCCACGCGCTCAACCTCGAGAGCGTCATCACCTACGAGGGTACGGAGACCATCCACCAGCTCACGATCGGCCGCGAGCTGACCGGCATCAACGCCTTCTAGCCGGGCAGGAGGAGCGCGGCCTGTCGCGTTTCGACGCCGACATCGACGCATGCCGCCGGTCGCGCCGGGGCTCCCGGGCGACGCGGGCCTCCGCCCGCCGATGGGCATCGCGGTCATGGGTGGCCAGGCCACGTCCACGGTGCCGAGCCTGGCGGTGGCCCCGGCCACCTGCCCCGCCGTCGCGAGCCTGCTCGATCGATGGCAGGGGAGAGCATCGGCTAAGCTGTCGGGCCAGCATCCCGGGGAGGCGTCAGGATGATCGATCTCACAGGCAAGACCGTGCTGATTACGGGCGCCAACGGCACCGTCGGCCGGGCGGTCGCAGACAGGGCCGCCGCCCTCGGCGCCTCGCTGATCCTGGCGAGCCGCAGTTTCGCGAAGCGTACGGCCGTCGATCACCCGCGGGCGCGACTGCTCACGCTCGACCTCGCCGAACCCGGCTCGCTCGGCGCGGCGCTCGCCGGTGCCGGCCGCATCGACGCCCTGTTCAACGTCGCCGGCGGCTTCGCAATGGGCGAAACCAGCTATGACCCCCGCGGCGCGGACTGGGACGCCATGTTCAGGGCCAACGTGGACACGCTGCGCCATGGCATCCAGGCCGTGGTCCCGGGCATGATCGAGCAGGGCCGCGGCGCCGTGGTCAATGTCGGGGCGCTCGGCGCGCTCAAGGGCACGGCCGCGATGAGCGCCTACGTCGCGTCGAAGAGCGTCGTCCTGCGGCTGACCGAGAGCCTGTCGGCGGAGGTCAAGCGGCACGGCGTCAACGTCAACGCCGTCCTGCCGAGCATCATCGACACGCCGGCGAACCGCGCGGCCATGCCGGATGCCGATCCCGCGAACTGGGTCGCGCCCGGCGACCTGGCCAACGTCATCTGCTTTCTCGGCTCGGAGGCCGCGCGCGCGATCCACGGCGCGCTGCTCCCCGTCGCCGGGCTGTCCGGCTGAGCCCGTGCTGCCGGCCAGCTGCGGTTGTTGAACCGGTCCGGCCAGCCATGAATACAGACAGGGCGGCTTTCGGGCACCGCGACGTGCTCCACGTGGCGGTGCCGATGATCCTGGCGAACGTCTCGGTCCCGCTGGTCGGCATCGCCGATTCGGCGGTGGTCGGTCACCTCGACGACCCGACCAGCCTCGCGGGCGTCGCCGTCGGCGCCACGGTCTTCAGCGTGCTGTTCACGGCGCTCAACTTCCTCCGCATGGGAACCACCGGACTGGCCGCGCAGGCCCGCGGCGCCGGCGACGAGGACGCCGGCCGCAACGCGCTCCGCCAGGGCCTGGTCGTCGCGCTGGGACTCGCGGCCCTGCTGCTGCTGGCCGCCGGACCGCTCGAAGCCCTGGCGCTGTCCCTGATCGCACCGGAGCCCGCGGTCGCGGCCGAGGCATCGCGCTACATCTCCGTCCGCCTCTGGGGCGCCCCGGCGACGCTGGCGCTCTTCGTCCTGACCGGCTGGTTCATCGGACGTGGCGACGGCCGCTCGCCGCTCGCCATCGTGCTGACGGTCAACGTCACCAACATCGCGCTCGACTTCGTGCTCGTCTGGGTCGCCGGCATGACGGCCGACGGCGTCGCGGCGGCGACCGTGGCCGCCGAGTACCTGGGCGTCGCGCTCGGCCTGGCGCTGGCATCCCGCGGCCTCGGCGGCCACCTGTTTCGCGGCGGCGGCGCCAGGGCCGGTTATCGGCGCTACCTGGAACTCAACTTCCCGCTGTTCGTCCGCACGACCGCGCTGATGCTGTCGTTCGCCTTCGTGACGGCGATGGGCGCCCGCTTTGGCAGCGTGGTGCTGGCGGCCAACGCGCTGCTGCTGAACTTCCTGTACTTCGCGGCCTATGCGCTCGACGGCTTCGCCAACGCGGCCGAGTCGCTGGTCGGCCGGGCCATTGGCAAGGGGGACGCCGAAGCCTTGCGCCGGTCGATACGCCTGTCGGGGCTGTGGACGCTGGCTGTCGCCGCGACGCTGTCCGCCCTGTTCGCGGCGGGAGGCTACGCGGTGATCGACCTCATGACCTCGCAGCCGGAACTGCGGGAGGTGGCGCGGACCTACCTGCCCTGGCTTGTGGTCACGCCGCTGGTGGGCTGCTGGGCGTATCTCTTCGACGGCGTCTTCGTCGGCGCGACCCTGTCGCGCCCGATGCGCGACACCATGTTGTTCGCCGCGATCGTCGTCTACCTCCCCGCCTGGTACCTGTTGCGGCCTTTCGGCAACCACGGCCTGTGGCTGGCTTTCACCCTGTTCCTTGGCGCGCGGGGCCTCGCGCAATGGTGGGTGCTGCGCCGGCTGCGGCGCCGCGGGGCAATCCTGGCGACCTGACCTCGTCCGGCAGCCGAGCGGCGATGGCTTGCCGCCGGGCGCGAATCTGTGGCGCAGCTCACATTTCCCGCAGGCCGCGCGTCATTTCAGGCTGTGTTCAGTAAACAATCGCGAAACTGGCCACGAGCCTGCGGGAAGATGCGCGCAGAGCACGGAGGAGCAAGACATGTTTCGTCGAGACAAGCTCGTTTCAAGGACCCTGTCGGTGCTGTTGAGCGCCATCGTCGCCGCGCCGGCCGCACTGGCCGATCCGCCGGCGCACGCGCCGGCGCACGGCTGGCGCGCCAAGCAAGCGCAGCCCTACTACGTCGGCTACGACGGGCGCCACTGGAGCCGTGACTACGGCGTGCGCGAAGGCCGTTGCGATCGCGACGAGATCGGCGCGGTGCTGGGAGCCGTCGCGGGCGGGGCGATCGGCTCGACCGTTGCGCAAGGCGACGAGCGGATCGTCGCGATCCTCGCGGGCGCGGTGATCGGCAGCGTCATCGGCCATGAAATCGGCCGGCAGATAGACAACAGCGACCGCGGCTGCATCGGCCATACGCTCGAACTGGGCCAGGCCGGCCAGCCGGTGCGGTGGCAGGACGCCGACCCGCGCCTCGCCTGGTCGTTCACGCCCTACGAGAGCTACCAACGCGACGGGCGGGACTGCCGGCGCTACCAGCTGGTCCGCTCCTACGACGGCCGGAACGAGAGCCAGCGCGGCGTCGCCTGCCGCGACGACCACGGCGCCTGGCACCTCGACGGCTGACGGCGCCTCATGGAAAAGGGGACGACGGTCCCCTTTTCGAGCGGACGCCGAGGAAGGCAAGGATCCCGCGCGCCGCCTCGCGACCCTCGAACACGGCCGTCACCACCAGGTCCGAGCCCCGCACCATGTCGCCGCCGGCGAACACCTTGTCGTTGGTCGTCTGGAAGCTTCGGCGCGGGTCCGCTGAAACGCGCACGCGCCCGTTGGCATGCAGCTTGATTCCCGCATGCTCGAACCACTCCGGCGGACTCGGCTGGAAACCGAAGGCGACGATCACGGCATCCGCCTCGAGCAGCTGCTCGCTGCCCGGCACGGCCTCGGGCAGGCGCCTGCCGCCCGGTCCCGGCGGCCCGAGCAGCGTCTCGACGATCCGCACGCCCTCGACCTTGCCGCTGCCGACGATCTCGACCGGCTGGCGGTTGAACAGGAAGGTGCAGCCCTCCTCCCGGCTGTTCCTGTAGTCGCGCCGCGACCCAGGCATGTTTTCCTCGTCCCGCCGGTAGGTGCAGGTCACGCTTTCGGCGCCCTGCCGCAGCGCGGTGCGGATGCAGTCCATGCCGGTATCGCCGCCGCCCAGTACCACCACCCGCTTGCCGCGCAGGTCGACGAACTCGCCCGGATCGCGCTCCAGGCCCAGCTCGCGGTTGATGTTGGAGACCAGGTACGGCAGCGCTTCGTGCACGCCCGGCAGGTCCTCGCCGGGAAAGCCTCCACGCACGTAGCGGTAGGTGCCCATGCCCAGGAACACGGCGTCGTATTCGTCGACCAGGCGCTCAAACGACAGGTCACGACCGATCTCGACCCCGAGGCGAAACTCGACGCCCATGCCCTCCATCAGTTCACGGCGCTTCTCGACGACTTCCTTCTCGAGCTTGAACGGCGGGATCCCGAAGGTCAGCAGGCCACCGATGCGCGGATAGCGATCGAAGACGACCGGCGTGACGCCGTTGCGCGCAAGGATGTCGGCGCAGCCGAGGCCCGCCGGTCCCGCGCCCACGATCGCGACGCGCCTGCCGGTCGCCCTGACCTGGGACAGGTCCGGGCGCCAGCCCTGCTTCAGGGCCTCGTCGGTTATGTACTTCTCGATCGAGCCGATCGTCACGGCGCCCAGGCCGTCGTTGAGCGTGCAGGCGCCCTCGCACAGGCGGTCCTGCGGGCAGATGCGCCCGCAGACCTCCGGGAGCGAGTTGGTCTGGTGCGACAGCTCGGCCGCCTCGAACAGCTTGCCGTCGGCGATCAGCTGCAGCCAGTTGGGAATGTAGTTGTGGACCGGGCACTTCCACTCGCAGAACGGATTGCCGCAGGACACGCAGCGACCGGCCTGCTCGGCCGCGCCGGTCTCGTCGAACTGCGCGTAGATCTCGCGAAAGCCCTCCAGGCGTTCGTCGAGGGCGAGCTTCTCGGGGTCGCGCCGGGGAATCTCGAGGAATTGCAGGGTCCGCGTGGTCATGCGGCGCGCCTCAGGTTCTCGATCAGCGAGTCGATGTCGGCGGCCTTCGGCTTGACCAGCCAGAACTTCGGCGCAAAGCTGCGGTAGTCGTTGAGGATCTCCTGTGCCCAGGCACTGCCGGTGGCCCGCTGGTGCGCCTCGACCAGCGCGCGAAGGTGCTGGTAGTGGGTCTCCATGCCCTCCGACTGGATCCGGTGGATGTCGACCAGCTGATGGTTGTAGCGATCCACGAAATCGCGATCCACGTCGAGCACGTAGGCGAAACCGCCGGTGAAGCCCGCGCCGAAGTTGACCCCGGTGCGGCCGAGGACCACCACGACACCACCGGTCATGTACTCGCAGCAGTGGTCGCCCGCGCCCTCCACGACCGCCACCGCGCCGGAGTTGCGCACCGCGAAACGCTCGCCGGCCACGCCGGCCGCGAACAGTTCCCCGCCCGTGGCTCCGTACAGGCAGGTGTTGCCCATGATCGGCGTCTCGCGCGCGACGAACTGGGCGCCGCGCGGCGGCGCCAGCACGATGCGGCCGGCCGCCATGCCCTTGCCGACATAGTCGTTGGCGTCGCCCGCGAGCTCGAGCATCAGCCCGCCGGCATTCCAGACGCCGAGGCTCTGTCCAGCGCTCCCGCGCAGGCGGACCTTGATCGGCGAGTCGCTCATGCCGTAGTTGCCATGGCGGCGCGCGATCTCGCCGGAGACGCGCGCGCCAATGGAACGATGCCAGTTCTTCACCTCGTACTCGAAGCTGCCGCCGGACTTGGCCTCGATCGCGGGCAGCATCTCGCTGACCATCCGTTCGGCCAGCTCGCCCTTGTCGAAAGGCGCGTTGCGCTCGTCGAGGCAGAACTGCGGCCGGTCGTCGGCAAGTCCAGCCGTGGACAGTATCGGCTTCAGGTCCAGCTTTCGCTGCTTGTCCGTCTCGCCCTCGGCGATCGTCAGCAACTCGGTGCGGCCGATCAGGTCGGCCATGCGCCGGACGCCGATGCTGGCCATGAGTTCCCGGCACTCCATCGCCACGAAGCGGAAGTAGTTGACCACCATCTCCGGCATGCCGACGAAGTACTTCGAGCGCAGCACCTTGTGCTGGGTCGCGACACCGGTCGCGCAATTGTTGAGGTGACAGATGCGCAGGTACTTGCAGCCCAGCGCAACCATCGGCGCGGTACCGAAGCCGAAGCTCTCGGCGCCGATGATCGCGGCCTTGATGACGTCGAGCCCGGTCTTCAGGCCGCCGTCCGTCTGCAAGCGCACGCGGTGCCGCATGTCGTTGATGCGCAGTGTCTGGTGGGTCTCGGCCAGGCCGAGCTCCCAGGGGGTCCCCGCGTACTTGATGGAGCTGATCGGCGAGGCGCCGGTGCCGCCATCGTGCCCGGAGATCGTGATCAGGTCCGCATAGGCCTTGGCGACGCCGGCGGCGACCGTGCCGACGCCCGGCTCGGCGACCAGCTTGACCGACACCAGCGCCTGCGGGTTGACCTGCTTGAGGTCGAAGATCAGCTGCGCGAGATCCTCGATGGAATAGATGTCGTGGTGCGGCGGCGGCGAGATCAGGCCGACCCCCGGCCGCGCGTAGCGCAAGCGCGCAATCATGTCGTTGACCTTGTGACCAGGCAGCTGGCCGCCCTCTCCCGGCTTCGCGCCCTGCGCCACCTTGATCTGCAGCACCTCCGCGCTGACCAGGTACTCCGGGGTCACGCCGAAGCGCCCCGAGGCGACCTGCTTGATCTTCGAGTTGCGCTCCGTGCCGTAGCGCTCCGGGTCCTCCCCGCCCTCGCCCGAATTTGAGCGCGCGCCGAGCCGGTTCATCGCGATCGCCAGCGCCTCGTGCGCCTCCGGCGCCAGCGCGCCGAGCGACATGCCGGCGCTGTCGAAGCGCACCAGGATGTCCTCGAGCGGTTCGACCTCCTCGAGCGGCACCGGTTTCCGGCCCGGGGCGAGATGGAACATGTCGCGCAGGCAGGATACGGGGCGCTGGTTGACCAGCGAGGCGAACAGGCGATAGCGGTCGTACTCGCCCGTGATCACCGCCGACTGCAGCGTCGCAATCACGTCCGGGTTGTACATGTGGTACTCGCCGCCGTGCACGTACTTGTGCAGCCCTCCCCGGTCGAGTTCCTCGCGGGGGTCGAAGGCGCGCGCGGCGAGCCGCAGCTGGTCCTGCTCCAGGTCCGCGAAATCCGCGCCCTTGATGCGGCTGACGGTGCCCTTGAAGCAGAGGTCGACGATCCCGTCGGCCAGCCCGACGATCTCGAACAGCTGCGCACCGCGATAACTCATGATCGTCGAGATGCCCATCTTCGACATGATCTTGAACAGCCCCTTCTGGATGCCGCGCCGGTAGCTGCGGCCCAGCTCGAGACGAGTCCGGGCGTCCATCTTCACGGCGCCCTTCTTCATCATGTCGAAGAGGGTCTGGTAGGCCATGTAGGGGTAGACGGCGGTCGCCCCGTAGCCGATCAGGCAGGCGAAGTGGTGCGAGTCGCGCGCGGTGCCGGTCTCGATGAGGAGGTTGCACTTGCAGCGCAGCCCGGTTGCCACCAGGCGGTGATGAACCGCGCCGGTCGCCAGCAGCGCGTGAACCGGCAGCTTGCCGCGAACCAGGTAACGGTCGGAGAGCATGACCAGGGTCTTGCCGGAGCGCACGGCCTGCTCCGCCATGTCGCAGATGCGCAGGATGGCCCGCTCGAGCCCCTCCGCAGGGTCGTACTGGAGGTCCACATGCTCGAAGTTGACGCCGAGTTCCCGGAGCGCCAGCACCTGCCTGAGCTTGCGCTGCGACAGCACCGGCGAGTTGAGCACGATGTGCCGGGCGTGCTCCCGCGTCGGGACGAACACGTTGCTCTCCGGCGCGACCATGGTCTGCAGCGACATGACGATCGACTCGCGCAGCGGGTCGATGGGCGGATTCGTGACCTGCGCGAACTGCTGGCGGAAGTAGTCGTAGAGGGAGCGCGGGCGCTGCGACAGGACCGGCATGGGCGTGTCGTCGCCCATCGAGCCGATCGCCTCGCTCTCGTCCTCGGCGAGCACGCGGATGATCTCGTCGCGTTCTTCCGCCGTGACGTTGTACATCTTCTGGTACAGCGACAGCGTGTCGTGGTCCATCGGCTCGGCGGCGAGCCGCGGATCGATCAGGTCGGACTCGAGGTGCCGGACGCCCTTCTTCAGCCAGTTCTTGTAGGGATGCCGGCTCTTCAGCAGGTCGTCGATCCGCTTCGAGTCGAGCAGCTCGCCGGTGTGCAGGTCCAGCGCGAGCATCTCGCCCGGGCTCATGCGGCCCTTCTGCACCACGTCCTCGTTCGCATAGTCCCAGACGCCGATCTCCGAGGCGATGGTGAGGTGGCGGTCGCGCGTGATGACCCAGCGCGCCGGACGCAGGCCGTTGCGATCCAGGGTGCAGGCGGCATAGCGGCCGTCGGTGAGCACCACGCCCGCCGGGCCGTCCCAGGCCTCGAAGTGCGCGGCGTAGAACTCGTAAAAGGCCCGCACATCGGGTTCCATGTTGTCCACGTTCTGCCAGGCGGGCGGGATGAGCAGGCGCATCGCGTGCATCACGTCGAGACCGCCCATCAACAGCACCTCGAGCATGTTGTCGAGGCTCTGGGAATCCGAGCCCGCCAGCGAAACCAGCGGCTGGATGTCGGACAGTTCCGGCAGCAACGGCGAGCGGAACAGCGGACCTCGCGCCACCGCCCAGCTGCGGTTGCCCTGGATCGTGTTGATCTCGCCGTTGTGGGCGAGGTAGCGGAAGGGATGGGCGAGGCGCCACTGCGGCAGCGTGTTGGTCGAGAAGCGCTGGTGGAAGACCGCGACCGACGTCTCGAGCCGCGGATCCGCGAGATCCGGGAAGAACTCCGCGAGGTGCGCGGGCATGACCATGCCCTTGTAGACGATCGTCGAGGCGGACAGCGACGGAACGTAGAAGACCGGGTCCTTGCCCTCCAGGCTCTTCTCGGCGCGGCGCCTGGCCAGGAACAGCAGGCGGTTGAACGCGGCCTCGTCGATGTCCTCGAGGCAGTTCACGAACAGCATCTCCATGCGCGGCAGCGACCTGAGCGCCTCCTCGCCACAGGCCTCGGGATTGGTCGGCATCACCCGCCAGCCGGCGACCTGCAGGCCGGCGCGCTCGACCTGCTGCTCGAGCGCCATGCGGGCGCGGTCCGCCTGCTCGTCGAAGCGGGACAGGAACACGATGCCAGCGGCAAACCGATCCGCGACTTCCAGTCCCGACTCCTGCGCGATCGCGCGAAGGAAGCCGACCGGCTTCTTCAGCAGCAGGCCGCAGCCATCGCCCGTCTTGCCATCCTCGGCCACCGCGCCTCGATGCGTCAGGCGCGACAGCGCCGTGATCGCCGTTTCCACCAGCCAGTGGCTGGCATGGTCGTCCAGGTTGGCGATCAGCCCGAACCCGCAGCTGTCGCGCTCAAATTCCTCCCGGTACAGGCTGCCGCCGGGACTCGCATCGAAATCGGTCATGGGATGGCTCCAGAAAGGCCAAAAGCAGGATAGCCTGCCCCGCCAAGGAGTCAATGCTGCGATGCAGCAGCCTTGCTGCGGCGCAGCATCCCCGCAGATGAGGACGAGCCCCGCGTTGGCCGCCAGCCGGGCGTATGCTCAATGGCATGCGTCCCGAAGCCGTGCTCGAATACTGGTTCGCCGACATCGGCGAAGACCGGTCTGCGCTCCCGGGTCGCATGCGCCTGTGGTTCGGGAGTGAGCAGGACACCGGGGCCGACGTCGCGGCCCGGGACGCGGCCCTGGCGGAGCGCTTCGAGCCCTACCTGGCGGCCCTTCGGCACGGCCAGCTCGACGACTGGGCGGCGGCAGCCGCCGGCAGGCTGGCGCTGATCCTGCTCACCGACCAGTTCCCGCGCAGCATTTAGCGCGGACGGGCCGAGGCCTTTTCACTGGATGCCGAGGCGCGCAGCCTGTGCGTCACGGGTCTCGAACTGGGGCAGGACCGCGAGCTGGCGCCCTTCGAGCGCGCCTTTTTCTACCTGCCGCTGGAACACTCGGAGTCGCTCGAGGACCAGCGGCGCTGCGTCGCGCTGTTTACCGAGCTCGAGCGGATCGCGCCCGCGGGCCTGCGGGACGCCCTGGCGGGTTTCACGCGATTCGCGGTCGCCCACCACGACATCGTGATGCGCTTCGGGCGCTTTCCCCATCGAAATCGGGTGCTCGGCCGGCCGAATACCCCCGAGGAGGCCGCGTACCTGGCCGGTGACGCGCCGGGTTTCGGCCAGCGCTGACGCCCCTAGCCGCGCGACACCAGCATCACCCCGGTCACCGCCATGGCGCCGCCCGCCACCATGCTCGGCAGCAGGGGCTCGCCCAGCAGCGTGACGCCGAAGGTCGCGCCGAAGACCGGGACCAGGTTGTTGAAGATGACGGTCCGCGACGGACCCAGTCGCTGTACCGCGCGGTAGTACCAGACGAACGCCACCCCGGTCCCCAGCAGGCCGAGGTAGAGCACCGACACGATCACGCCGGGTGACAGCGCCGAACGGTCGAGGTGCAGCAGGTCGGGCGTCGCCACGGTCGCAAGCATCGCGGTGCCGAACAGCGACGCATAGGCGGTCGCCGCAAGAGGCGTCAGGCCGCGGAGCACGCCGCGGCCTATCAGCGTATAGGCGGCCCAGGAACATACGGCCCCGAACATCATGATTTCCCCCGGGCCGACCGACCCGGACAGGGACGACAGCGGCTTGCCGCGCGACACGACGATCCAGACACCGGCCAGCGCCAGCAGGATGCCGAACAACCGCAATCGCGTGATTCGCTCCTGGAACAGCCACGCGGACAGGGCGATCGTCACCACCGGGTTCAAGGCGACGATCAGCGAGGCCCGGCTGGCCGGCAGCCGCGCCAGCGCGCCCAGGAAAAGCAGGTTGTAGGCGAACACGCCCGTCGCGCCGAGCGAAAGCGTCGCGAGGAGCTGGCGGCGGTCCAGGCGCGGCAGGCGCCCCTCGAGCAGCAGCGCCGCGATCAACAGTGCGGCGCTTGCCGCGATGAAGCGCAGCAAGGCGCCCACGGTTGCGGGAAGCGCAACCGCGAGCACATGCCCCGCGATGAAGGTGCCGCCCCAGATGACGGGCACGACCGCCAGCCGCAGGTAGGTCCCCGCGATCCCCTCGTCCTCGTTCATGCAACCGTCCCGGGCCGGCCCCAGCGATGCGCGCAGGCTGCGCGCGGTCAGATTGGGAACCAAAGCGCGCGGCCAGGCAAGCCGCCGTGGCCGGAACGATCGGGCTATGGCCGGGCGATCGGGTGCGCTAGCATGACAGGCGACCCGGGGCGCGAGCCCCGCGGCAGCCGGAAACCCTGGAGACATACATGCGGAAAACAGCCGCCTGGCTCGTGCGCCACGCGCTGGAACAGATCGGCGTGCGTCACACCTTCGGCATCCCCGGCGTGCACAACACCGAGACCTACGACCAGCTGGACTCCTCCGAGACCATCACGCCCGTGCTGGTCGCCCACGAGGGCGGCGGCGCCTTCATGGCCGACGCCGTCAGCCGCACGGGCGCCGGGCTCGGCACCCTGCTGATCGTTCCGGCCGCCGGGGTGACGCATGCCGCCAGCGGCATCGGCGAGGCGTTCCTCGACGGCATCCCCATGCTCGTGATCGCGGGCGGCGTGCGCCGCGACACCGGGCGAAGCTACCAGTTGCACGACATGGACCAGCATGCGCTGCTGAGACCGATCACCAAGGGCACGTGGCGAGTCGAGAAGCATGCCGATGTGGTGCCGACGCTGTACGAGGCCTACCGCTTGGCGCTGAGCGGCGAGCCGGGCCCGGTGTTCGTGGAGGTCCCGGTCGAGCTGCAGCTCCTGCCGGGCGATGCAGGCGAATTGCCGGAATTTCCCGGGCCGCCGCCGCGGGAGTCGAAGGCGGGCGCGCCCGCACTCGATCGCGCAGCGGCCTTGCTGCGCCATGCGGAGAGGCCGGGCATCTTCTGCGGCTGGGGCGGCGTGGACGCGGGCGCGGAACTCGAGCGGCTCGCGGAAAGCCTCGGCGCACCGGTCGCGACGACGCTCCAGGGTCTCTCCGCGTTTCGCGGCAACCACCCGCTGCATGCGGGCTTTGCCCTCGGTCCTTCCGCGGTCCCGGCTTCGCGCAACGCCTTCAAGGACTGCGACTGCCTGCTCGCGGTGGGCACGCGCTTCGCCGAGATCCCCACCGGCAGCTACGGCTACGAGCCGCCGGCCAAGCTCATCCACGTCGACATCAACCCGAAGGTCTTCGACGCCAATTACCCGGCTGCGGTCGCGCTCGAGGGCGACGCTCGCGAGGTGCTGACGGAACTGCTCAAGCGGCTCGGGCCCGTCAACGGCGGCGAGGCGCGCGCCGGCCGCGTGGCCGCCCAGATCGCAGCCGACAAGGCCGCGTATCTGCAGCAATGGCTGGCCCACGATTCGCGCGGGCGGGTCAACCCGGGCAAGTTCTTCCGGGCGCTGCGGCAGCGCCTGCCGGACGACGGCATCGTGGTGGCCGACGACGGCAACCACACGTTCCTGACCGCGGAACTGATGCCCATGCACGCCCCGCGGACCTTCTTCTCGCCGTCGGACTTCAACTCCATGGGCTACTGCATTCCGGGCGTCATCGGCGCCAAGATCGCCCGGCCGGAGCGCGTCGTCGTGGGCATCGTCGGCGACGGCGCGGCGCGCATGACCGGGCTCGAGATGGCCACGGCCGTTGCGCAGAAACTCGGCGTGGTGTGGTTCGTCTTCAACGACGGCGAGCTGGCGCAGATCGCCCAGGCGCAGCAGACGCCCTACAACCGCAAGACCTGCACGGTCCTGCCCACGCTCGACCTGGAGGGGCTCGCCCGCGCCAACTGCGTCGCGTTCGAGGCGATCGACGGCGACGCGGCAATCGAAGGCGTGATCGACCGGGCGCTGGCATCCGCGGCTGCCGGCAGGCCGGTGCTGGTGGACGTCCGCGTCGACTACTCCCGGCGCAGCTGCTTCACCGAAGGCACCATCAGGACCAACCTCAGGCGATTCGACCTCGGCACACAGGCCCGGCTCGTCGGCCGGGCGCTGTGGCGAAAGTTCGCCGGCACCGAAACGGGAGGCAACCGATGAAAGGATTCTTCGCGGCCATTGCGCTGGCGGCGACACTGCAAGCGGGTCCGGCCGCGGCCGCGCCACGCCTGCCGCCCCTGGTCGACCCCCCGACCGGACTGAACATTCCCGGCAAGTTCATCTGGTTCGACCTGGTCACGGCGGACCCGGTCGCCGCGCGCGCCTTCTACGGCAAGGTATTCGGCTGGAGCTTCCAGGCCGTCGCGGGCGGCAACGACTATTCCGTGATCAGCGCGGATGGCCGGCCCATAGGCGGCGTGTTCCAGCCGGTCGCGGCCCGCGCGCCGGCCGGCACCCGTTGGCTCAGCTTCGCCTCCGTGGGCGACATGACCGGCGTCCTGGAACGCCTCGAGCGGCTCGGGTTCATGAAGCTCCTGCCCGCGACGACGGTCCCGGGCCGCGGGCAGCAGGCCATCGTCCGCGACCCGCAAGGCGCCGTGCTTGGACTGATGCATTCAGCCAGCGGCGATCCGCCGGATGTGCCGGTGGCCCCGGGCGAGTTCTTCTGGGTGGACCTGTACACCACCGACGTCGTGGCCTCGGCGGCCGCCTATTCGGCGGTCGGCTACAAGGTCGTGCCGGCCGGGGAGGACGAGGGCGACCGGATGCTGCTGGAGTCGCGCGGCTACGCGCGGGCCGGCATCACGCCGCTGCCGGCCGACGCCCGCCAGCCGGGCTGGCTGCCCTACGTGCAGGTGGACGACGTCGCGGCGACCCTTGCCAGCGCGACGGCCGCGGGCGGCAAGGTGCTGCTCGAACCGGACCAGGCATTGCTCGACGGCAACGTCGCCGTGATCGGCGACCCGCTCGGCGGCGTGATCGGAATCATCCACTGGACCCGGGCCGGCGCCACGGAGGACCAGCCATGACACGCGACATCCTTGGCCGCGCGCTGCTCGCGGGCACCGGCCTGGCCGCCGTCCTCGCGCTGGCCAGCTGCAGCGACTACGACAACGCATCCGTTCATGGCAGCGTCGGCATGTACTACGGATCCGGCGGCTACTACGATCCCTGGTACTACGGGCCGCGATACGGGGGCCCGGTCATCGTCGTGCCGCCGCCGTCGAGGCCCCGGCCCGAGCAGCCCATTGCGCGTCCGCCGCCGGCACGACCGACACCACTGCCGGCGCGGCCGTCGCCGCGGCCGATGCCACGGGGAAGGTAGCGAGACAGGGAGCGCCGCGGCCGGGGGAAGCCGTGCCGCGGCGCGAGAGCGGGCCATGGAGGGACCTCGCTCGCAGGGGACCTGGCCGGATCAATGGCTGAGCGCAACGCGCTCCAGTTCGTAGCCCACGACTTCACGCGAGACCGGATCGACGATCGGCTTGCCGCGACGGAATCTGTCGGTATCGGCTGCACCGGTGACCAGCCGTTCCGCGGCGGCCATCTGTTTCATGCTGACGTTGCCGTGACAATCCCGCAGGATGACCGTGGCCCGCTCCGTGCCCTCGTCGTCGTATCCCGCCACCAGTACCGCGATCACTTCATTGTCGTCCATGCCGTCACCGCGCCTGTTCGTCCGCCAGAGTTACCCGGACTGAAGCAAGGCCCGTGCCAGAGCCCACGGCAACTGAAATCAGCAACTTGCGGAAAATGCAGCGGGGTGAAGTGACGACCTGCGTCACATTGTGACGCTCGGCCGCGCCAGCAACCCGGTCAATCGCGCACGAGCAAGCAGGCCTCGCCGCGCGCCTCGAGCGTCGCGCAGACCTCGCGGGCGCGCGCCTCGCTCAGGGCGCCGGCCTGCAGCCGCCAGAGGTCGTGGCCGTCGCGCGCGAGAACGTCGACTCGCGGCGTCAGCGATCCAAGCAGGTCGGCGTGCTGCCCGCTCAGCCGCTCCCAGGCGCGCCTTGCCGCCGCTTCGCCGCCGCGGAAGGCGCCAAGCTGCACGCGGAACTCGCCCGCTGCCGAGGCCGCCGCGATCAGGGCTCCGGGACCCGCCGGGCCCGGGGTTGCGGGCTGGGCCGGCGGCAGCGCGTCGTCGGGTGCGCGCGCCAGCAGGAAATCCGAGAGCCGGTCGCGTGCGGCCGCCGAATAGCGTCCCTGCGGATAGCCCGACAGGTAGCGCTGGAAGGCCTCCGGCGTGT
>DATHZW010000006.1:0-11703 GCA_035458405.1 Steroidobacteraceae bacterium
GGCACGCGCGACATGACGATCCTCGAGAACAACTGCGTGCAGTCGATCGCGACCTCCGCCGGGTACATGACCTCGCCACTGGTCGCCGGCCTGGCCGCGTACATGTGGGTCCAGAACGAGATCATCCCCTGGTGGCAGATCGTGGCACTCATGGTCGTGCTGTCGATCCTCGGCGTGCTGGTCGCATTCCCGATGAAGCGGCGTTTCATCAACGAGGAGCAGCAGCCTTTTCCCGAGGGTCGCGCCTGCGGCGTCGTGCTCGACACCCTCTACACCTCGGCGGCCGAGGCCACGGGCATGTTCAAGGCACGCGCCCTCGGCCTGGCCGCGGCCTGCGCCGGCGGCATCACGATGCTCCTGGGGGAGAGCTCGATGCGCCTGATCCAGGAGCGCTGGCTCGGGCTGAAGTCGACCTGGGTGCTGCCGCACAGCCTCGATGGCTGGTACTACTCGCTGGTCGACAAGGGGCTGGCGCCGCTGCCGCGCCTGGGGGGCGTCGACATCCGCCAGCTGGCGCTCTCCCCCGGCATCGACCTCGCCATGTTCGGGGCCGGCGGCCTGATGGGGATCCGCACCGCCGTCAGCCTCATGGTCGGCATGATCGCCAACTTCGTGATCGTCGTGCCGTGGATGATCTCCATCGGCGAGATCGCGCCCCGCTCCGGCTCGCTCGCCGCCGGGGACGCGGTGTTCGGTCGCGCCTGGATCCTGAACAACTGGGCGCTCTGGTGGGGACTGGTGATGATGCTCGTCGCCGCGATGGCGTCCCTGTTCTCGCGGCCGGAGGTCTTCGCCGAGGCCTTCAAGCTGCTGCGAGGGGGAACGCGGCGCGAGCGCGGCAAGGACATCCTGCTCGGCATCGAGCTGCCGCTGTGGGTGTCCTTCGCCGGCGTGCCCGTCCTCGGGGCCGTGTCCGTGTGGATGACGCACGAATGGTTCGGCGTCGACTGGCTGCTCGGCGCGCTCGCCATTCCGCTGATCATCGTGCTGGCGCTGGTTGCGGCCAGCAGCACCGCGATGACCTCGATCACGCCGGGCGGCTCGCTGTCGAAGATTCCCCAGTTCATATTCGGCGCGGTCGATCCGCGCCATGCGCCGACCAACCTCATGACCGCGGTCATGTGCACCGAGGTCGCCAGCAATTCGTCCAACCTGCTGATGGACATCAAGCCGGGCTACATGCTCGGCGCCAAGCCGAGGCAGCAGGCCATCGGCCACGTGATCGGCATCTTTGCCGGCGCGCTGGCCGCGACGCCCCTGTTCTTCGTGCTGTTCGGCCTCTGGAACTACGATCCGGCGGGCGGGGTCTCCATCGAGGACACCATGGTCAGCGCGCAGTTCAGCTTCCCCGCGGCACTGCAGTGGAAGGGCGTGTCCGACCTGGTCACCTCGGTCTTCGGCGGCGGCGCCGGCTCGCTGCTGACCACCTCCATCCTCTGGTCGATGGGCCTTGCGGGCGTCGCGGGCCTGGTGCTGGAAATCCTGCGGATCCGCTCGCGCGGGCGCTTTCCGCTGTCGCCGCTCGCGATCGGGCTCGGCGTCCTGGTGCCGCCGGAGTCGACGTTCATGATCTTCCTCGGCGCCCTGTTCTTCTGGTTCATGAGCAGGCGTTACGAGCAGCAGCGGGACACGACGGGCTGGACGCTCTGGGTCGACACGCAGGAGCCGATCTGCGCCGGGCTGATCGCCGGCGCCGCGCTCATCGGCATCGGCGACGTGCTGATCCGGGTGTTCGTCTTCGGCGGCTGAACAGGTGCCTGGCACCTCTCAAGGCGTCCGCCACTCCACCTGGTAGGCCATGCCCAGCGACATGAGTCGTTCCAGCAGCTTCGGATAGGGCAGCCCGGCGTGCGCCGCCGCGCGGCCGAAGTCCTCGTACTGCTCGAGGTTGGGGTTGGCATTCGCCTCCAGCACGAACACCGAGCCATCGCTGCGCATGCGGAAGTCCATGCGCGCGTATCCGGTCATGTGCAGGGCGCGGAAGATGCGTCGCGCCAGGCGGTCCAGCAGCGCCGGAACGCCCTCCGGAAGCCGCTTGGCCGGGTCGGTGACGATGTCGTGCCGTTCCTGGTAGGCCCGGTCCCACTTGACCTTGCGGGTGGCGATGCCGATCGCAGTCTCGCTGAGCGAGCCGAAGGACAGCTCCCACGGCGCCAGCGTGGTCAGGCGTTCGTTGCCGATGATGCCGAGGTAGATCTCGCGCCCGTCGATGAACTCCTCCACCAGCGCGTCAGTCCCGATCTGCTCGTGGATGAACTCGATCCGCTCCCGCAGGCGCTCGGCGTCGTCCACGACCGACGCCTGGGCGATGCCGAGCGACGCATCCTCGGTCGCCGACTTGACGAACAGCGGGTATCGCAGGCGGCGCGGGATCACCGCCTTGCGGCCGCGCCGGAACAGCGCGAACTGCGGGGTCGGGATCCTGTGGTAGCTGAGGATCTGCTTGGACAGGACCTTGTCCCGCGACAGCATCATGCCGCGCGGGTTGCAGCCCGTGTAAGGCTGGCGCATCAGCTCCAGGTAGGCGACGACATGCTGGTCGTAGGTGACGATGCCGCCGAACTCCTCCAGCAGGTTGAAGCACACGTGCGGCTTCCACTCGGTGATCTGCATGCGCAGCTCGGTCAGGCTGTCGCCGATGCCGAGCGGCCTGACTTCGTGACCGAGCTCCCGCAAGGTCGTGATGACGTCGAATTCCGTGCGGAACTCGTCGGCCTCCTGGTCCGTCAGGTGGTCGATGTTCTCCGGCGGAACGAGCGTCTCGTGGACGAGCACCAGTACGCGTAGTTTCTTCATAGCGCGATCCAGGGTCCGACACCCTTCTGGGATTTGTGTGTCAGCGCGACCAGCAGCCGCTCGACGCGACGCAGGGCCTTGCGCTTCTCGCCGCGGACCAGCAACCGCAGGCTGCGGGTTCGCCCGATGAGGTGGTCCAGCAGTTCCTGCACCAGGTATTCACTGGCGTCCAGCCGGCGCGCCACCCGCCGCCGCAGCAACGGCGAGTTTTCACGCAGGAAGGCGCTCGCCCGCATCTGCGCGGACCGCCGGCGCGTCGCAGTGAACACCCGCTTCAGGATCTTGTCGATCTTCTCGGCGTCGTCGCTGCGATAGTGCCGGACCATGACGGCGTAGTGCTGGCGCAGCGTCCGCCGCGCAATCCTGATCGGCTCGACGTGATGCCGCGCCCTGACCTGCGGCCGCGCGCCGCGCAGCTCCTTCATCGTCTCGGCCACGTACTCCAGCTTGCGGCGCGCCGGCCAGCCGTCATAGTGGCTGCGCCAGGCCGAGCCGGGCTTCAGCCAGACGGCGAAGGTCTCGGCGAAGTCCTCCGTCGGGTGGCTCTGCGCGTACCAGCTGTCGAGGTGCTGCACGAAACGCTTGCTGCCAGGTCGCGGACGATAGTGCCGCGGATAGCGCTTGGATGCCGGCCCGAAGACTTCGCGCCAGGCCTTGCGCCGGCGCAGGCGGTAGGCGGTGTCCACCGCATGGCCGGCCTCGTGACGCAGGATCTTCATCAGCGACTCGGCGTTGCCGCCCTCGACTTCCCCCATGTAGCGCCGCTCCAGCCGCTTGAGCCGCGGGTGCAGCAGGTAGAACGGGATGGCGATGCCCGGTACGCCGTCCGGCGAGAACCATTCCTGGGCGATCCAGTAGTGCGGCCGGAAGCCGACGCCGCGCCGCTCCAGCTCGCTGTAGAGCTTCATCAACGGCCGCTCGACCGGCGAGCCCTCGATGCGCAACCCGAGATCGCACAAGCGCAGATCGAGCAGTTCCTCGTCGTCAAGCCGGGCCCACGCGGGCTTGCGGCGCGCCTTGGCCTTGCCGGTCCGCTTCTTTCTTGGCGCCGCCATATCCGCCTAGCTTAGCTGGCGCAGCGTTCCCGCGGCCAGCGGCGCGCTAGGCCCCGGCGATCCGGCGCAACGCGCGCTCGAGCAACTCGTCCGCGGCGCCGACGATGGTCGGCGCCAGGGCGATCGAGGACCGCCACACCGAAGGAATGCCCGCGGATCCAAAATGCGCGCCGGCGAGCTGGCCGACGATCGCGCCGGTGGCGTCGGCATCGCCACCGAGGTTGACTGCCGCGAGCACGGCGTCGCGGAAGGCATTCCCGCGAGCGAACGCCCAGAGCGCCGCCTCCAGCGCCTCGACGGCCTGGCCGCCGCCGAAGATGCGCGGCGGCGCCTTTTCGGCCCAGGACCCGCTGGCGACGGCCTCCACCGCCGGCTTCAGGCGGTGACGGTCCCAGTAGCCCTCGCAGGGGCTGAAGTGCGGCCGGGTCAGCTCCACGCGCGAGGCACCCTGCAGCGCGCCGACCAGCAGCGCGGCAAAATAGCGCACCGCGTCGAGCGTGACGGGCGCCTGGTGCGTCACGCGCGTCGCTTCCACCGCCGCCTCGATCGCCTGCTCCGGGTCGCCGAGCAACAGCGCGACCGCGGGCCCGATCCTCGCCAGCGGTTCCTTCTCCGCCCTGGCCGGGTCGTGGGAGCCGGCCAGCGGATTGCCGGTCCAGTGCGCCTGGGCCAGCGCGCGGGCGGTCGTGGCGCTGATGCCGATGCACAGTCCGGTGCTCGACAGGTGGCCGTCGCGCTGCCATCGCAGGTAACGATCGAGCTGGTCGCCCGGGTCGGACTGGTCGGTCGCCGCCAGGCTTTCGGCCAGGCACAGCGCCATCGCCGTCTTGTCCGTCCACGCGCCGCGGGGCAGGTCGTAGGGCCCGCCGCCGATGAGGTCGCCGACCGGCGTGAACGTGCCGGCGCGGCGGTGCGCAGCGGGCTGGCCGCAAGCGTCGCCGGCCGCCAGCCCGAGCAACAGCCCGCGATAGCGGTCCCTGAGGGTGAGCGCGGAGGCGGTGTCGATGGCCGGGACCGGCGGCACGGCGATCCGCTCCCGCCAGTCCCTGACGTAGTCGACCTGTGCCGCCGTCTCCGGGACGGTCGGCCATGAATCGGCCCGGCTGCAGGCCTGCCAGAGCGCGTTCAGCCGGTCGAGTGCCGCGTCTCCGACGTATCCGTGCCGCGACAGCCAGCAGCCGGCAACCAGGTTGGTTCGTCCGATCCCTGCGCGACAGTGCAGGTAGACGACCCGGCCCTCGGCCAGCGCCGCGTCGATTTCGTCCAGGATCTCGATCGTATGCTCGACGCGCTCGGGCAGCGCGTGATCGCGGATCGGCTTGCGCAGGTAGGCCACGGCGTCGCGCCCGTACGGCCCGGGCAGCCAGCTCGCATAGGGCTCCAGCTCGCCCGCCGACGTCAGGTCGACGAAACAGTCGACGCCGGCGTCCAGCAGCTTGCGAATCCTCGCGCGCGCCGCCTGTTCGGGACCCAGACCGGGATATTCGCCCGCGAGCAGTCGCCCGGGCTCGACCCAGAAGGTGTTTTCGATCGGCGGCGGGGGGAACTGGGTTGTTGGCATGGCCTTGGCGCCCTGGCGGTCAGCCCCCCCAGGAGGGATTCGTCACCCGCCGCGCCGATGCGGGATCCCCGTCTCCACGCAGACCCTGGAAATCGAAGGCCCCCGGATCGGCAAGCTGCGACACGCTGACGTTGCGGATCGCGGTGAATATCGACTCCACCCTGCCGGGGCTCTCCCGTTCCCAGGCAGCCAGCATCCGGGCGATGGCCTCGCGCTGCAGCCTGGGTTGCGACCCGCACAGCAGGCAGGGAATGATCGGAAAGGCGCGCGCGCGCGCGTAGCGCTCGATGTCCCGCTCGGGCACGTAGCACAGCGGCCGGATCACGATGTTGGCGCCGTCCTCCGACTTGAGCTTCGGCGCCATCGCCTTGAGGCGTCCGCCATGGAACATGTTGAGGAACAGCGTCTCGATGATGTCGTCGCGATGGTGCCCCAGGGCGATCCTGGTGAAGCCGTTTTCGCGCGCGTGACGATACAGGGCGCCACGCCTGAGCCGGCTGCACAGCCCGCACTGGGTCTTGCCCTCGGGCACCACGCGCTTCACGACGCTGTAGGTGTCCTGCTCGATGACCTGCAGCGGCACGCCGATCGATGCCAGGTAATCGGGCAGCACATGCGCGGGGAAGCCCGGCTGCTTCTGGTCGAGGTTGACGGCCACGATCTCGAAGTCGACCGGCGCTGAGCGCTGCAACGACAGCAGCATGTCGAGCAGCGTGTAGGAGTCCTTGCCGCCCGACAGGCAGACCATGACCCGGTCGCCGGCCTCGATCATGCCGAAATCGCCGATCGCCTTGCCGACCAGGCCGCGAAGCCGCGCCTGCAGGCGCTTGAAATTGCCGGACGAGATCGCGGGTACGGCTGACATGGGCGCGGGGGTCCAGGGAACGGGGAGCCGAATTCTAGGACAACGGTCGCGTTTGCGCAGCGACCATCACCATTCCGACAGGTATTTGCGCTCGAGGTAGCGCAGGTATGGGGCCGCGGACAGCGGCTTGCCCGTGGCGTGCTTGACGAGTTCAGGGACCGCCATCTTCGCGCCCAGCGCGTGCACGTTGTCACGCAGCCAGGAAAGCGCCGGGCCGAACTCGCCCGCCGCGACCTGCTGGTCCACGCCCTGGACGTCCTCGTGGAGGCTCTCCCACAACTGGGCGGCAACGACGGCGCCGACGCCGTAGGACGGGAAATACCCGAAGGAACCCAGGGCCCAGTGGCCGTCCTGCAGGCACCCGTCGTTGTCGCTGGCGGGGCAGATGCCGAGCCGGCGGTCCATCAGCTCGTTCCAGGCGCCCGGCAGGTCCTTGACCGGCAACTCGCCCGACAGCAGGCGTTGCTCCAGTTCGTAGCGCACGATGATGTGCGCCTGGTAGGTCAGCTCGTCCGCCTCGACCCGGATCGGGCCGCGGGTCACGGTGTTGAGCCGGCGATAGACGTTTTCCTCCGACCACTCCGGCCCGGCGACGGCGTAGTGCCTTTCCAGCAGCGGCCGCAGGTAGGTGACGAATGCGCGGCCCCGCCCGACGATCATCTCCAGCAGCAGCGACTGGCTCTCCTCCAGTGCCATGCCGAGTTCCTGGCCCACCGGCTGGTCCCGCCACTCGGCGGGCAGGCCCAGGTCGTAGAGCGCCTGGCCGGTCTGGTGCAGCGCCCCGAGCAGGCCCGCGAACGGGTCGCGTGGATCGATCTTCGTCGTGACCCGGATGTCGCCCGGGACGCCCTCGGTGAAGGCCCGCTCGGCCTCGTCGAACCTGCCGCGATCGAAGGGGAACCCGAGCGATTTCATCACCTCGACGCACAGCGCGCGCTGCTTCGCCGCGGAGAACCGGCCTGTTATCGTCACGGCCGGGCGGCTGAGCTGCACGTCGATCGCCTCGCCCACCAGCGTCGGCAGGCGGCGCGACAAGGTCGCGAACGTCGCGCCGATCTCGCTGGACCGCAGTCCGGGCGTGAACTCGTCCGCCAGCGCGTCGTAGGGATCGAGGCCCAGGGACTGGCCGAGCATCTCGGCCCGGCTTCGCGTCAGCTTGACGACTTCCTCGAGATGCGGGGCGAGGACCGCAAAGTCGTTCCTGTCGAGTGCTTCCCGCCACTTCGCCTCCGCCCTGGCGACCGCCCGCGCCAGGCGCGAGACCAGCGACGGGGGCGTCGCGATGGCATGGTCGCGCTGGCGCCTCATCTCGCGCAGGTTGGCCAGCTTCCAGTCGCGCAATCCCTGGCGGTTGGCTTCGGCGCGCTCGAGCAGGCGGGTGACGCGCGGGGACGTCAGCAAGGCATGGCACTCGGTCTCGAGCGCAGCCAGCTGCTCCCCGCGGACATCGGCGCTGCCGCGCGGCATGGTGACGGCTGCATCCCAGCGCAGCAGGGCAAGCGTGCCCCGGAAGGCGTGCAGGCGACGGAATTCCTGTTCGAGTTGTTCGTATGGCGTCAGTGTGGGCACGGTCGCCCTCCTCTACCCCGGGGCGCGGCGTCGGGCCCCGACTGTACCCGCCTGTGCGGCGGCCGCGCAGGTGGGTTCCGTGGAGTCTAACAGCGGTTGCAGGAGCGTCGCGCGCGACCGGTCACGGAGCCTGCGTCCCGGCGTTATGTCACGCTTGCCGCCTGCTCAGGCCTCCCTGCCGGGAACGCTGACGTCGACGGCCTCGGAGCCGACCTCGGGCGCGGTGGCGCGCAGCCGCGCGATCACGTCGCGCAGGTAATGCGGCGACTGGTGCTCGCCGGCCATGACCGTGTACATGGCCGGCACCACGAACAGCGTCAGCAACACGGAGATCGTCGTTCCGTAGAACACGACCACCCCGATCGGCTCGCGCTGCTCCGAGCCGGCGCCCGTCGCCAGCAGGAACGGAACAGCGCCGAAGGCCGTGCACAGGCTGGTCATCAGCACCGGCCGCAGGCGGATGGCGGCGGCCTTGACGACGGCCTCGGCCTTCTCGAAACCGCGGTCCCGCAGCTGGTTGGAGAACTCGACGATCAGTACGCCGTTTTTTGCCGCAATACCGATCAGCAGGATCATCGCGATCTGGCTGAAGATGTTCAGCGACATGTTGAACAGCCACAGGCCGGCCAGGGCGCCGACGATGGCCAGCGGCACGGTGGTCATGATTACCAGCGGATGGCGGAAACTCTCGAACTGTGCGGCCAGGACCAGGAACACGATGGCCAGCGCAAAACCAAAGGTGGTCCAGAGCTGGCCCCTGGAGCGCAAATACTCTCGCGACTCGCCATCGAAGCTGAGCCGGGCACTCGGCGGCAACTCGTCGTGCACCAGCTTCTGGAAGAAGCCGACGGCCTCGCCCAGGGTATAGCCGGGCGCCAGGCCGGCGCTTATGGTGACCGCGCGCAGCCGGTCGAACCGGTTCAGCTGGGTCGCCCCCGAAATCTCCTCCAGCCTGACCAGGTTGCCCAGCGGCACCAGTTCACCGCTCCTGTTTGACTTGACGTACAGGTTCTGGAGATCCGAAGGCGAGGCACGATCCTGCGCCTCGCCCTGCAGGATGACGTTGTATTCGCGTCCACGGTCGACGTAGGTGGTCACGATGCGCGAGCCGAGGACCGTCTCGAGCGTCCTGCCCACGGTCTGCAAAGACACGCCCAGCTCGGCGGCGCGATCGCGGTCCACGGATATGCGGATCTGTGGCTTGCGCTCGCGATAGTTGGTGTCCAGCGCGATGAGTCCCGGGTTGTCTCCCGCCTTGTCCAGCAGCAGGTCGCTCCAGTTCGCCAGCGTCTCGTAGTCCGGCCCGCCGATGACCGCCTGCACCGGCTGCCCGAATCCACGGGACGCCAGCCCCTGCGGGGTCACCACGAAGCCGCGCCCGCCGGGCATGACGCCGATCTTCTGTCGCAACTGCTGCGCCAGCTGCTGGTTGCTGATGTCGCGGTCGCCCCAGGGCGCCAGCACCAGGAAACCGCGCACGGAATTCACCTCGCCCCCGCCAAAACTTCCGACGCGCAGGTTCATGCGGCGGATGACGCCGCTTTCCATGTAGGGGTAGACGATGTCCTCCAGCGCGACCAGCTGCCGCTCCGTGTACTCGAGACTCGCGCCCTCCGGGCCGTCCAGGCCGACGAACAGGACGCCACGGTCCTCGGTCGGCGCAAACTCGGTCGGCAGGGCGCGAAACGCCAGTCCGGCCACCACCACCAGCGCCAGCGTTCCAGCGAGGACCAGCCAGGGCCGGCGAATCAGGCTTCGCAGCCGCCGCTCGTACCAGTCGGCCAGCCGCCGGAAGAAGTCGTCGACATGGGCGGCGAAGCCCGAGCGCTGCTCACCGGCCCTGAACATCCTGGACGCCATCGCCGGCGTGAGCGTCAGCGCGATCAGCGAGGAGAAAAGCACCGCCGCTGCCAGCGTCAGGCCGAACTCGCGGAACAGCCGGCCGATCGCCCCGGGCAGGAAGGAAATCGGCACGAACACCGATACCAGCACCAGCGTCGTCGCGATCACGGCAAAGCCGATCTCCCGGCTGCCGTCGAGCGCGGCGATCAGGGGCGGCTGGCCCAGCTCGATGCGCCTGAAGATGTTCTCCAGGACGACGATCGCGTCGTCCACGACCAGGCCGATGGCGAGCACCATGCCCAGCAGGGTCAGGACGTTGACCGAGTAGTTCATCGCGTCCATGAACGTCAGCGTCGCGATGATGGAAACCGGGATGGTCACCGCGGGGATCACCGTTGCCCGGATGTTGCCGAGGAAGAGGTAGATGACCGACAGCACCAGCAGCAGCGAAATGACCAGCGCTATGCCGACTTCCTTCAACGAGGCCTCGATGAAGACCGACCGGTCGAAATTCGTGTCCAGCACCATGCCTTCGGGCAGGCCCGGTTTCAGGCGCTCGACCGTCTCGTTCACGCCGTGCGCAACCTGCAGCGTGTTGGCCTTCGACACCTGCACGACGCCCAGGCTGACTCCGGCGATGCCATCCGAGCGCGAGATCGTCCGCTCGTTGTCCGCCCCCAGGCGGACCTCCGCGACATCGCCGAGGCGGACCAGGTAGCCGTCCGCGCCGCGACCGATGACCAGCGCCCGGAAATCCTCGACCTTGTTCAACCCCGTGTCAGTCCTGAGCGCAAACTCGCGCTCCACCGATTCGAGGCGCCCGGCCGGCAGCTCCACGTTCTCGCGCCGCAGGGCGTCCTCGATGTCCGCCACCGTCATCGCACGCGCCGCCAGCGCCTGCCGGTCGATCCAGACCCTGACCGCATAGCGCCGCGCGCCGCCGATGCGCACCATGGCCACGCCCGGTGACGCCGCGAGCTGGTCCACCAGCACCCGCTCGGCGTAGTCGGTCAGCTCCAGCGAGGACAGGCGGCTGCTGGTCAGGTTCAGCCACATGATCGGCTCGGCGTCCGCCTCGGTCTTGGCGATGTCGGGGGGATCGGCCTCCGGCGGCAGGTCGTCGGCGACGCGCGAGACGCGGTCGCGGATGTCGTTGGTGGCCGCGTCGACGTCGCGGTCCGCGGTGAACTCGACCGTGATGTCGGAACGCTCGTCGCGGGACGAGGAGCGGATCTTGTCAATGCCCTCCAGTCCCGCTATCCGGTCCTCGATAAGCTGGGTGATCTTTTCCTCGACGATATTCGGGCCCGCGCCGCGGTAGCTGGTCTGGATGGACACCACCGGCGCATCGATGTCCGGATATTCGCGCACGGCGAGGTTCGACAGCGACACCAGCCCGAGGATCACCAGCAACAGGCTGATGACCGTGGCGAACACGGGCCGGTGGATCGAGATCTCTGAAATCCTCATCGGCGCGGACCGGCTCAGCTGGCGCCAGGCTGCGAAGGCGGGGCTTCGGTCACGGAGCTGCCGTCGCGGATCTTCTGCGTCCCCTGCACGACGACCCGGTCTCCCTCGGCGACGCCGCCCAGCAACTCGACGCGGCCGGGCTCGCGGCGACCCACGGTGACCTGGCGGCGGAGGACCCTGGCATTCTCCACCACGAACACGTATACGCTGCCGCGCTCGGGCACGAGCGCGGACTCGGGCACGACCAGGGCCGGCGTCGGCGGGCGCGTCAGGCGCACCGAGAGGAACATGCCCGGCTTAAGCAGCCCATCCTGGTTCGGGATCTCGGCCCGCACCGTCACCGAACGGGACACCGGATCAACGCGCGAATCGACGGAGGCGACCCGCCCTTCGAAGCTGTGACCCGGGTAGGCGATGCTGGTCGCCGAAACCGGCAGCCCGGACTCGAGGACGGCGACGAAGGTTTCCGGAACGGTGAAATCCAGCTTCATGACGCTCGTGTCGTCGAGCGTGGTGATGGACTTGCCCGGGCTGATCAGGCTGCC
>DATHZW010000007.1:0-2184 GCA_035458405.1 Steroidobacteraceae bacterium
GAAGGCGATGGCGTCCACCGCCGCGAGCGCGACGCCCGCCTCCGCCAGCACTTCCTGCACCATGGGCAGCAGGCGCTCGGCATGGCCGCGGCCGATCACCTCGTGGCGCTCGACGATCTCGCCGTCGAAGACCAGCGCCGCCGAGCAGGCTTCCGTCGCGGTGTCGACTGCCAGGATCTTCATGCGATCCTCGCCTTGCCCATGTCGATGCCGGCTTCGGCCAGTCGGCGACGCAGGAACCGCGCCGCCTCGTCGCCCTCCTCGGTCAGCCGTGCCGGCGGCAGCGACTGCACGAACATGCGCCCATAGGCCCGCGTGCGCAGGCGCGGGTCGCAGATCGCCACCACCCCGAAGTCCTCGCGGTCGCGGATCAGCCGGCCGAAGCCCTGCTTCAGGGCCAGCACCGCCTGCGGCACCTGGTATTCGAAGAACGGGTTGCCGCCGCGACGCCTGATGCCCTCGAGCCGCGCCTTCAGCACCGGATCGTCCGGCGCGGCGAACGGCAGCTTGTCGATCACCACCAGCGCCAGCGCGGTGCCGCGCACGTCCACGCCCTCCCAGAAGCTCGAGGTGCCGAGCAACACCGAGTGTTCCACCTCCCGGAATTTCTTCAGCAGGGTCTCGCGCGGCGCCTCGCCCTGCACCAGCATCGGGAAGCGTTCCTCGAAGCCCTTGCGCAGCCGCAGCAGCCGCGCCGCCTCCTTCAGCGCGCGGTGGCTGGTGAACAGCAGGAAAGTGCGGCCATCGGCAGCCTCGATCAGCGGCAGCGCGGCGGCCAGTACCGCGGTCGTGTGCGTGGGATCCGACGGCTCCGGCATTCCCTGCGGCAGGTAGAGCATCGCCTGGTTTTCGAAGTCGAACGGACTGGCGACGTTCAACGTGCGCGCATCGGTCGCGCCGACGCGCCCGAGGAAGTGATTGAAATCCCCGCCCACGGCCAGCGTCGCCGAGGTGAACACCCAGGCGCAGGGCCGTGCGGTCATGAGCTCCCGCAGCCTATCCGCGACCTCGAACGGGCAGTAGCCTAGCGTGAAGCTGCGGCCCGAAATCTCCACCCAGCGCACGCCGTCCTCGGGCCCGAAGCCGAGCATCTGCGCCAGGCCGTCGGCGAGTGCGTCGCCGCGCCGGACGCAGGCCTTCAGGCCGGCGTCGTCGCTGCCGGTGTCCTTCACGCCCTGCGCCAGCAGTTCGACGGCGGAGTTGGCCGTATGCAGCGCTTCGATGAAGGCGTCGGGCAGCTCGGTCCAGTCGAGCCGGTCACGGCCGCCGCGGATGGACGCCAGTGCGTGGGCGAAGGCGTCCTCGACCCGCATCAGCTGCTCGCGCAGCACCGGGTTCACGTGTCCGGTGCGGACCAGCTCCGCCAGCGTGTCGCGCGTCAGCGCCACGGCTTGCCGGCTGCTGACAGACAGGCCGAAGAACTGCGCGGCGATGTCGGGCACCTGGTGCGCCTCGTCCAGGATGACCGCGTCGGCGCCGGGCAGCAGGTCGCCGAAGCCCTCTTCCTTCATGGCCAGGTCGGCGAGAAGCAGGTGGTGATTCACCACCACGATGTCGGCGGCCTGCGCGTCGCGTCTTGCCGCGACCACGTGGCAGCGCGAGTACTCGGCGCATTCGATGCCCAGGCAGTTGTCGCGCGTCGAAGTGACCGCCGGCCAGACCGGGTCGACGTCGCGGATGCCGGAGACCTCCGCGATGTCGCCCGAGCGCGTGGTCTCCGACCAGTCCCGCACGCGCTTCAGCGCCTTCGCCGAGGGCGGCTCGAAGCCGGGCAACATCAGCGCCTGGTCGGCCAGCGCCAGGCGATGGTGGCAGAGATAATTGGAGCGGCCCTTGAGCAGGGCCACGCGCACCGGCCGCCCGAGCGCCTTGGACAGCATCGGCAGGTCCCGGTGGTAGAGCTGGTCCTGCAGCGTGCGCGTGCCGGTGGAGACGATCACGTGGCGGCCCGACAGCAATGCCGGCACCAGGTAGGCGAAGGTCTTTCCAGTGCCGGTGCCCGCCTCGACCGCGAGGATCGTACGGTCGTCCAGCGCCTCGCCCACCCAGTCGGCCATCTCCTGCTGTTCGCGACGCGACTCAAAGCCCGGGACGACCTCCGCCAGCGGACCCTGCGGGCCGAGCAGCTCGCCGAAGTCACCCATGGGGACTTCCAGAGGTGCCAGGCACCGGCAGAGGTGCCAG
>DATHZW010000008.1:0-2507 GCA_035458405.1 Steroidobacteraceae bacterium
TCCGCCAGCGCCTCGATCGGCACCGAGGCCAGGTTGGTGACCGCCTCGCCGACGGCCATGCGCCCCGATGCGGGACCGTCCACGATCGCCAGCGGGGTGCGTTCCCCGATGGCCATGGCCTCGCCCCGGTAACTGCTGAACCCGGAGAGGGTCACGGCGGCATCCGCCACCGGCACCTGCCAGGGGCCGACCATCGGGTCGCGGGCCACCAGCCCGCCGACCGTGCGATCGCCGATGGTGATCAGGAAGGACTTGCTGCCCACGGCAGGCACCCGGAGCACCTGCTCGGCCAGCGTGGCGGGGTCCGCGCCGCCGAGGTCCAGCGGCTCCGCGCGCACCGGCTCCGAGACCGCCTCGCGCTGCATGCGGGGCGGCTTACCCAGCACCATGGGCAGCGGCACGTCGACCGGCGCCGGGCCCAGTTGCGGGTCGGATACCCGCAGCCTGCGGTCCGCGGTGGCCTCCCCCAGCACCGCGAACGGGCAGCGCTCGCGCCGGCAGAGGGCCTCGAACTCGGCCAGCCGCCCGCGGTCCACTGCCAGCACGTAGCGTTCCTGGGCCTCGTTGCACCAGATCTCCATCGGCGACATGGCCGTGTCTGCGCTGGGGATGGCGCGCAGATCCAGCCGGCCGCCCCGCTCGCTGTCGTCCAGCAATTCCGGCAGCGCGTTGGACAGCCCGCCGGCGCCGACGTCGTGGATCGACAACACCGGGTTGGCCTCGTCCAGGGCCCAGCAGGCGTCGATCACCTCCTGGCAGCGCCGCTGCATTTCCGGGTTGCCGCGCTGCACGGAGGCGTAATCGAGCTCCAGGTCGCTCTGCCCGCTGCCCATCGACGAGGCCGCCCCGCCGCCGAGGCCGATCAGCATCGCCGGCCCGCCCAGCACGATCACCACCGCGCCCGCGGGCAGGCGCAGCTTGTCGACGTGCTGGGGGCGGATATTGCCCATGCCGCCCGCCAGCATGATGGGCTTGTGGTAGCCCCACAGGCGCCCGCCCACCACCTGCTCGAAGGTGCGGAAATAGCCGCCAAGAGCCGGGCGCCCGAACTCGTTGTTGAACGACGCGGCCCCGATCGGGCCCTCCAGCATGATCTCCAGCACGCTGGCGATGCGGCCCGGTTTGCCGGCTCGGTGCTCCCACGCCCGCTCCAGCCCCGGCAGGTGGAGGTTGGAGACCGAGAACCCGGTCAGGCCCGCCTTCGGCTTGGCGCCGCGCCCGGTGGCCGCCTCGTCGCGGATTTCGCCGCCCGAGCCGGTAGCGGCACCCGGAAACGGGGAGATGGCGGTCGGGTGATTGTGCGTCTCGACCTTGATCTGGAACGGCAGGCTCTCACTGCACCAGCGATATTCACCCGAAGCGGAGTGGACAATGAGGCGCTCACCCCACGGGCCGGCGACGACCGCCGAGTTGTCGTGGTAGGCCGACAGCACGCCCCGCGGCGACCGTGCATGCGTATTGCGGATCATGCCGAACAGCGACAGTTCACTGACCGCGCCGTCAACGGTCCAGTCGGCGTTGAATATCTTGTGCCGGCAGTGCTCCGAGTTGGCCTGCGCGAACATCATCAATTCGGCATCGGTCGGGTCGCGCCCGAGATCCGCGTAACTGGCCACGAGATAATCGATCTCGTCCTCGGACAGTGCGAGACCGAGGTCGATATTGGCGGCTTCCAGGGCGGTGCGCCCCTCGTCCAGCAACGGGACAGTCACGATTTCGGCGGGATCCTGTGAAAGGAACAGGGCGCGAGCATCGCTGCTCGACTCGAGCACGGTTTCCGTCATGCGGTCGAAAAGCAACGGCGACAGTTGCAGCAACTCATGCGGAGCAGGCCGCCCGCTGAACTTGAGCGCATAGCAGATGCCGCGTTCGATCCGCCGCACTGCGGTCAGGTCGCAGGCGAGCGCGATATCAGTGGCCTTGCTGGACCAGGGCGAGATCGTGCCGTGACGTGGCACGACATACAGCCTCGAGGTTCCTTTGGACAGCCGGCCCGGCGTCTCGCCCGAGAGCAGGAGCCCCTCGAGCCGCTTCCGGTGCTCCGCCGAGAGTTTCGCGGCCAGGTCCACGAAATAGACGTAACGGGCCTCGACGCCCGTGACGCGCCCGTCCGCTTTACGCAGCGCGTGCGTCAGCTTCTCCAGTCGGAAATCGGACAGCGCGGGCTGACCAGCCAGTTCCAGCATGTCGACGGGTGTCTGAGTCACGACATCAGCGGCAGGTTTCGACAAGCGGCGCGGCCCTAGAACGGTACGAACAGATAGCACGCGATCATACTAGACACGCACCCTGCTGCAAGCAGGATTGCACCCGAAGCCCTCGCGGACCGCCGGCGACGATTTTTCTCGTCATGGCTCGCTGCGCTGCGCTTTACTTCCTCGAAAAACATCGCCGCCGGTCCGCTGACCTGTTGGTGGCCGCGACACTGGCGACTGAATCGAGCGGGTCAGGCGCGCCGGGGCGTTTGTCGACCGAAGTAAAGCGCAGCCGCGCGCAACGCGGTGAGC
>DATHZW010000009.1:0-5185 GCA_035458405.1 Steroidobacteraceae bacterium
GGGCAGCCCGGCGGCGGGTTCATCGGCGAGGGCACGTCGCCGGTGAGCACGATGCGCCTGGACTTGCGCTTCGGGTCCGGCACCGGCACGGCCGACAGCAGCGCCTGTGTGTAGGGATGCCGCGGGTCGCGGTAGATCTCCTTTGCCGGCGCCAGCTCGACCATCTTGCCGAGGTACATGACGCCAACATGGTCGCTGACGTGCTCGACCACCGACAGGTCGTGGGAGATGAACAGGAAGGCGATCCCATGCTCGCGCTGCAGCCCGGCGATCAGGTTCAGCACCTGCGCGCGCACCGAAACGTCCAGCGCCGAGACCGGCTCGTCGGCGATGATCAGCTTCGGGTTCAGCGCCAGGGCGCGCGCGATGCCGATGCGCTGCCGCTGGCCGCCGGAAAACTCGTGCGGGTAGCGGTCGAGCACGTTGCTGCGCATGCCGACCACCTGCAGCAGCTCCTCGACCTTGCGGTTGCGCTCGGCGGGCGTGCCGATGCGGTGTACGTCGAGCGGCTCACGAATGGTCTGCGCGACCGTGCGGCGCGGGCTCAGCGAGGCGAAGGGGTCCTGGAAGATGATCTGCATCTCGCGGCGCATCTCGAGCCGGCGCGCGGGAGAGGCCGCGGTCAGGTCCTCGCCCTCGAGGATCACCTGGCCGCCGGTCGGCTTCTGCAGCTGCAGGATCGCGCGGCCAAGCGTCGACTTGCCGCAGCCCGACTCGCCGACCAGGCCGAGCGTCTTGCCGAATTCGAGCGTAAAGCTCACGCCGTCGACCGCCTTCACCTGGGCGACGACCCGGCGCAGGAAACCGCCCCTCACGGGGAAGTGCTTCTGCAGGTTCCTGATTTCAAGCAAGGCGGTCACGGCGTTCGCTCGTAGGGGTGGAAACAGGCCACGCGCGTCGGGCTCTCGTCGCTGCCGTCGAGCTCGGGCAGGGCTTCCTCGCAACGGGCCTGGCGACGCGAGCAGCGGTCCGCGAAGCGGCAGCCCCGCGGCAGGTGCAGCAGGTCGGGAACCATGCCGGGGATGACGGCGAGGTCCTCCTTCTCGTGCACGCCGACGCGCGGGATGGACTCCAGCAGCCCCACCGGGTCGGGGTGGCGCGGCGCGCTGAAGAGCGGCCCGATCTCCGCCTTCTCGGCGATGCGCCCACAGTACATGACGATCGCCCGGTGGCAGGTTTCCGCGACGACCCCGAGGTCGTGGGTCACCAGGATCATCGACATGTGGAACTCCTGCTGCAGCTTGACGATCTGCTCCAGGACCTGCGCCTGCGTGGTCACGTCCAGCGCCGTGGTCGGCTCGTCGGCGACGATCAGCTTGGGGCCGCAGGACAGGGCCATGGCGATGACCACGCGCTGGCGCATGCCGCCGGAAAGCTGGTGCGGATACTCGTCGATGCGACGGTCCGGCGCCGGGATCCCCACCTTGGCCAGCAGCTCGATGGCCGCGGCCCGCGCCTGGCGCTGCGTCAGGCCCTTGTAGCGCCGCAGCACGTCGATCATCTGGTTGCCGATCGTGAACACCGGGTTCAGCGCGGTCATCGGCTCCTGGAAGATCATCGCCACGTCGCGGCCGCGAATGCGCCGGAACTCCGATTCGGAAAGGCCGACCAGCTCGCGCCCGTCGAGCTGTATGCTGCCGCCGGCGATGCGACCCGGCGGGCTGGGGATCAGCCCCAGGATGGACAGCCCGGTGACCGTCTTGCCGCAGCCGGACTCGCCGACGAGCCCGAGCGTCTCGTTGGGAAAGACGTCGAAGCTGACCCGGTCGACCGCGCGCACGACGCCGTGTTCGGTGGAGAACTCGACCACCAGGTCGCGGACCCGGAGCAACGGCTGGCCGCTCATGAGACCTGCCTCGGGTCGAGCGCGTCCTGCAGCGCGTCGGCGAACATGTTGAAGGCCATCACCAGCCCGAACAGCAGCACCGAGGCGGCGAGGAAATTGTTGAAGAAGCCGGCCAGCACCTCGAAGGTGCTCTCGGCGATCATCAGCCCCCAGCTCATGCCGTCCTTCACGCCCAGGCCGAGGAAGCTGAGGATCACCTCGGACTTGATCGCCGCCACGAAGGTGATGGTCGATTGCACCAGCAGGATGTGCAGCGTGTTGGGAATGATGTGCCTGAGGATGATGGTGTATTCGGGCACGCCGATGGCGTGGGCGGCCTCGACGAACTCCAGGTTCTTGAGCTTGATCACCTCGCCGCGCACCAACCGGCCCGTGGTGATCCAGAACGTGGAAATCATGGCGACGTGCATGGCGTAGGGATTGCCCTCCAGGGCGAAGGCGATCGCCGCGACCAGCAGGTAGAAGGGGATCGAGTCCAGCACGCCCATCACCCAGAGGATGACCTCGTCGGTGAAGCGGCCGCTGAAGAAGCCGGCAAGCGCGCCCAGCAGTGCCCCGAGCATCGTGGCGATGACGGCGACGACCAGGCCGACCTCGAAGGCCGTGCTCACGCTGTACAGCGCGCGCTCGAAGATGTCCTGGCCGATGAGGTTGGTGCCGAACCAGTGTGCGGCGGACACCGGCTCCCACTTGCCGCCGCCGACGCTGGCCCAGCCGGTCGCCCAGAGACCGGTCCACACGCCCAGTGCCGCGATGAAGTACAGCAGCACCACGGCCAGTCCGGCCATGCCGGCGCGGTCGCGGCGGAACTTCCACGCGGCCTTGGACCACAGCGACTCGCGGCGCCGCGCGCCGGCGCCGGTCGCGGTCCCCGGGCTTGCGGGCAGGGCGGCGCTCATCCGAGTGACACCCGCGGGTCGACGACCCGGTAGAGGATGTCGGCCAGCAGCTGCGCCAGCACGAACATGACAGCGGTCAGGCCGACCACCGCCTTGAGCACGGGCTGGTCGCCGGTGGTGATGGCGTCGAAGGTCACCTTGCCGATGCCCGGGATGCCGAAATAGGTCTCCAGCAGCAGCGCGCCGCTGATGACGATCAGCGGGATCGAGAAGACGACGCGGGTGATGATCGGGATCATGCAGTTCTTCAGCACGTTGCGGTACAGCAGCATCGCCGGCGGCACGCCGAATGCCCGCGCGGTGCGGACGTGGTCGCGGGTCAGTTCCTCGACGATCACCGACCTGTAAAACCGGGTGTTGTAGCCAAGCGCCACGAACACCGTGGCCATGGTGGGCACGGCGATGTAGTCGAGGTAGTCGGCCAGGGAATGCACGTTCCAGCCGCGCACCGGGAAGATCCCGAGGCCGTAGCTGGAGGAGAAGATCACCTGGAAGGCGATGATCACGATCAGGTAGCTGATGCTCATGCCGACCACGGAGAAGCCCATGATCGTCTTGTCGATCCAGCCGCTGCGGTGCCGGGCGGCGAACAGCGCCAGCACGATCGCCAGCAGGTTGCCCAGCACGAAGCCCGGCAGGATCAGCATCAGCGAGACCGGAATGGTGCGGAACAGCAGCGTGCTGACCTTCTCGCCGGTGGAGTCCGAGTGACCGAACTCGAGCGTGGCGAGCTGGCGCAGGTAGTCGGCGTAGCGCACGACGAAAGGCTTGTCGTAGCCGAGCTGGTGGCGGATCTCGGTGATCTGCTCGGGCGTGGGGTTCTTGCCCAGCAGCTGGTAGGTCTGGTCCGGGCCGAAGTAGACCATGAGCAGGAAGCTCACGAAGGTCACGCCGAGGATCAGCGGGATGCCGGAGAGCAGCTTGCGCAGCGAGTACTGGAGCACTTCCACGGTCAGTTGCCTCCCGCCGCCGCCGGTTCGGCGAGGTCAACGTACTTCAGGAAGAAGCCGCCGACAATCTCGCGGTCCGGCAGCGCGATGACGTCCTTGTGCCAGAGGTGGATGCGCGTGCGGGCGAACCCGGACACCGCCACGCAGTCGTCGATCACCATCTGGTTCATGCGGCGGTACAGCGCGGTCCGCTCGGCCGAGGGCAGCATCACGCCGGCCTGTTCGAACAGGCGGTCGTATTCGGGGTTGCGGTAGTTGGCGTCGTTCGAACCCGGCGAGCTGTTGGGGCCGTAGAACAGCTGCAGCGTGTTCTCGGCGTCCGGATAGTCCAGCCCCCAGCCCTTCGCGACCCACGGCAGTTCCGCCTGCTTCCAGGCCCTGCTGATGTCGCCGAAGGTCGCGTACTGCTTGAGGACCACTTTTTCGCGCGGATAGCCGATTTCCGTCAGCCAGGCGCGGAACTGCTCGAAGTTCAGCCGGCTGATGACGCCCGCGGTGGCGCCGTAGGTCAGCACCGGCAGGTTGTCCGCGTTCCAGCCGTTTTCCGCAAGCAGCCGCCTTGCGCCGGCAACGTCACGCGTGACGCTCTCGGTGGAGAGCTCGGGGTCGTATTCCGGCACCACCGGCACGATGATGCCCGGGAAGATCTCGCCTATGCCCCCATAGAAACTCTCCTTGCGGGCCGGCCAGTCGAATGTCTTTATGACGGCGCAGCGCAGCGCCTTGTTGCGGCGCTCGCGCTCGGGATCCGGGTTGTAGCCGAACTCCGGCAGCGCGAGATTGAACACCTGGAAGACGAATCCCGCCTCGATGCCGGCGTAGAGCTGGTATTTCGCGGCGTATGCGGGCTGCAGGCGGATCGGGTCCTTCGATTCGAGCACCAGGTCGATCTGCTCGTTCGGAATCGTCGTGTACTGGATTTCGTCGCCCTTGGTGAACGAATTCCAGCGCGCCGACGGCTCGCCGATGAAGTGGATCTCCAGCCGGTCGATGAACGGCGGCGAGCGGCCCTCGACCCGCTCCAGGCCGTATTGAGCCTGCGTCGCGCGGTCATAGCCTTCCGCTGCCAGGTCCACCGGCTCGGCCCGGAATTTCGGATTGCGGTCCATGACGATCCGCGCCGTGTCGTAGGAGACGACCCGGAAGGGGCCCGAGCCGACCGGGTGAATGGCGAACTCCCGGCCGTAGTGCTCGACCGCCTCGCGGGGCACGATCGAGGAGTAACCCTGGGCGAGCGTGTCGAGCAGCTGCGGATAGGGCTGGCTGAGCCTGACCTGCAGGGTGTAACGATCCAGTGCGCGAATGCCCTCGGCCTCGACGCCATAGTCGGCGCCGGCAGCCTTCCACTCCTCGAGACCGGCGACGCGGCCCTGCCACATCCAGGCGCCCTGGGCCCGCGTTGCGGGATCGAAGTGGCGCTTGATGGAGTAAGCGATGTCCGCCGCCACCAGCTCGCGGCCGATGCCGTCCGGAAACGCGGGATCGTCGAC
>DATHZW010000010.1:0-2945 GCA_035458405.1 Steroidobacteraceae bacterium
GCCGGCTACCTGCGCCGCGCCGGGCTTGTGGTGGAGCACTGCACGGCGCGCGAGCTGTGGCGGCACCTGCTGGACCAGACGATGTCCGGGCGGGAGGAGCAGGAACAGTGGCGGGAGCCGCTCGAGCTGATCCTCGAGACGGGCACCCTGGCGCGGCGCATCGTGATGGCCGTCGGCGCGGACTACGGTCGCGATTCCCTGCGCGAAGTCTATCGCCGCCTGGCCCGCTGCCTGGCCCGTAACGAGCTGTTCCGCCCCTGACCCCGTGCCCCGCAGACCCCGCATGAGCCCGTCCAGGCTGCTCGTCACCTGCGAGCACGGCGGCAACCGCGTTCCCGCCGGATACCGCGGGCTCTTTGACGATCACCGCGCGCTCCTGCATTCGCATCGCGGCTACGATCGGGGCTCCCTGCGCATGGCGCAGGACCTTGCGGACGACTTCGGGGCCCCCCTGGTCTTCTCCACGACGACGCGACTGCTGGTGGACCTGAACCGCTCGCCCGGGCACCCCAGGCTGTTTTCCGAGGCGACCCGCGGCCTGCCGCGCGCAGTTCGCGACCGGCTGGTCGAGAACCACCACCGGCCGTACCGCAGCCAGGTCGAGCGGCGAATTGGCCGCGAGGTCGCCGCAGGACGTCGCGTCGTGCACCTGTCCTCGCACAGCTTTACGCCGGTGCTGGACGGCGTCGTGCGCAACGCCGACGTCGGCCTGCTCTACGACCCGGCACGCCCCGGCGAACGCGCGCTCGCGCGACGCTGGCAGGCCTCGATTCGCGAACTGGATCCCGCCATCAGGGTGCGGCTCAACTACCCCTACGCAGGCAAGGCCGACGGCCTGACCACCCACCTGCGTCGCCTGTTCCCCTCGCGCAGCTACGTGGGCATCGAACTCGAGATCAACCAGTGCCACCCGCTGGCCGGAGGCCGCGCATGGAGCCGGCTGCGGCGCAGCCTGGTCGAGTCGCTGGCAGACGCCCTGCGCTGAGCGGACCTGCGCTCAGCCCCGCCGGGTGCGCAGCGCCATCGCGGCGCCGGCGAAGGCCAGGGCGAGCGGCGCGACCCGCAGCCAGGGGAAGGCCTCGGTCCCCATGCCGAGCCCCGCAAGCAGGGCAACTCCCAGGCACAGGCACAGCGCGCCCGCGACCTGCACGGCCGCAGTGTTCCCGCCAGCGGCGTCCGCCCGCCGGGAGCCCTGCTCGAAGCGGCCGAAGAGCGCGACCATCAGCAGCAGGGCCGTCATCATCACGCCCAGCCAGGCCGGTCGCGCCAGCCACCAGGCGACGGAACCCGGCTCCAGGCCGAGCCCGATCTCGCCAAGCCAGAGCGCCGCGCCCACCACCAGTGCCTGCACGGTCGAGTGCCACAGGAAGATCGTCATGATGAAGCCGTTGACCAGCACCGTCGCGGTCCACACGCCCGGCCGCTGCAGCCAGCGGTTCATTGCCGGTTGCAGCAGGTTGAGCAGGCCGAAATGCAGCGCGGCCAGCGCCGCCAGCGCAACCGTCGGCGGCCGCGTGTTCGAGAAGTCGGCGCCGGGCACGGTCAGCATCGCCACCGGGTAACCGGCCATCTCGACCAGGAAGACCAGCGCCGCCAGGCCGCCCGCGAGCCAGGCCGCGGCGACCGGCGGCTGGCTGACACGGCCGGAGCGCCACAGGAAACCCAGCTGGTGCACCGCGAACCAGACAAATACGTAGTTGGTCCAGCGCAGCGGCGTCATGCCGCGGCCGAAGGCCAGCGCATCCACGAGCACGGCCGCGCTCAGGGGCAGCCAGAACGACGCCAGCCCGTAGCGCTCCCAGGCCGCTGCCGCCACCGGTACCAAGAGGATCACGCAGATATAGACGGCCAGGAACCAGGTCGGGATCAGCGCCAGCCGCGACGCGTTGCTGACCAGCTGCGGATCGGCCCCGGCGAGTTGCGCGACGAGGGTCATGCAGGCCCCGGCGATGAGCAGCGGCACCAGCGGCGAGATCAGTCGCCGCAGCCGCCCGTGCAGCCAGGCCGAATAGCCGGTCCCGCGGGCCTGCGCGGCCTGCCAGGAAGCACTGTTGGCGAACCCGCCGACGATGAAGAACACCGGCATGACCTGCAGCGCCCAGGTCAGCAGGTGCGACCAGGCGGCGACGCTCAGCATGCTGGTGATCTCGAGCCCCGCGTCGGTGACCTGCGGCGCGGACGCCAGCCAGTGGCCCAGCACCACCACCAGGATGGCGAATGCGCGCAGGAAGTCCACGTAGCGGTTGCGCGCCGCCGGCGTGCGGCGGGCCAGTTCGGCGGCCCTTTCCCAGACCCGCATCGGGACTCCTTGCATCCGGGCATCATGGGCCCACCGGAATTTTGGCATGATCGGCCGTCAGTCCGTCGATTCCGGCGGGACAGGAACTGTTGACGTGGACCTCAAGAGCACGACTCTGCTGCTGGGCCCCGCCGCCGGCGCCCTGCTCGGCCTGGCGCTGGCCGGCAGCGGCCTCGATCCCGCGATCTGCTGGACCGCCGGCATCACGCTCAATACGGCCATCTGGTGGGTGTTCGAGAGCATCCCGATTCCCGCGGCCTCGGTGCTGCCGTTTGCCGCTTTCCCGCTCGCCGGCGTGCTGACCCACCAGCAGGCCTCGGCGGCGCTGGGCAACACCGTCATCCTGCTGCTGATGGGCGCGTTCATGCTGTCGAAGGCGATCGAGAAATCCGGCATCCATGAGCGCTTTGCGCTGGGCATGATCCGGGTCGTTGGCGGGCACGGCGGCGGGCGGCTGGTGCTGGCCTTCATGCTGACCTCCGCGCTGATCTCCATGTGGATCTCGAACTCGGCGACCGCACTGATGCTGACCCCGATGGCGCTGGCCGTGATTGCGCGCAGCGGCGACTCTCGACTCGCCGTGCCGCTGCTGCTGGGCATCGCGTATGGCGCCTCCGTGGGCGGCACCGGCACGCTGATCGGCACG
>DATHZW010000011.1:0-3927 GCA_035458405.1 Steroidobacteraceae bacterium
GGCGCTGACCACGGAAACCACGCTGCCCACGCCGCTGGCCAACGCGTCCACTGCCTCACCGAGTACCTTCAGTTCGGCCTTGCGCCCGACCGTCGGGAGTCTGGCCGCGGCCTTGCTGGCCTCAACCTCGCCGGTCTCCTCGCCGACCCGGTAGACGACCTGCGGCACCTTCTTGCCCTTGAAGTTGAAGGGTCCGGCCGGCTCGGTGGCGTACTGCGTGCGCGAGTGCGCCAGCACCGTGGGATGGGCGTAAAGCTCGCCGGGCGGCGCCTTGGCGCAGATGCGTGCCGCGGTGTTGGTAGTGTCGCCCATGGCCGAATAGGCGGCGCGCCGCGGCGTGCCCACCTCGGCGGCGAACACGTGGCCCCGGTTGACCCCGAGCTGCAGGGGCAGGGGAGTCTTCGCGTCCGCCAGGCGCCGCAGCGCACGCAGCATGCGCCCCTCGTCGTCCTCGGTTGCCTGTGGCACGCCCGAACCCAGGAACAGCTTGCCGCCGTCCTTGTCGATATCGACCGTGAGGAGCGTGATGTCTTCCGTCTCGAAGATGCGCTGCGCGATGCCGATGGTCGCGTCCAGCGCGGCCGCGACGGCGTCGGGACCCTCGCGCTCCAGCAGGGCGTCGGTGCCGGAGAAACGCACGAAGGCGATACAGGCCACCCGGTGCTCGGGCTCCGGCGCGCCGCGCGCCAGCACCTCGCCGAGCGCGCGCGGGAACAGGCTGCGCAGCATCTGCTCGCTGATCTGGCGCTCGGGGCTGGCCCCCGCCGGCGGCCCGGGGGGCTTGCGCCACTTCAGCAGCAGCAGGCCGTCCTCGCGCGGCCGGACGGCGGAGGCGGGCAGCAGCGCCGCCGTGGCGGGGCTGATCCCGATCTCGCCGGCGTTGGCCGCGGACTCGGTTGCCGCGGCCATGGACGCGTCCGGGCCAGCCAGGACCAGTTCGCGGTGCGTCGAGCCGACCAGGAAGAAGTAGATCCGGCCGGAGTGCAGGCCGACCGACATCGAAAGCTTCAGCGGCCCGACCGAGGTCGGGATCTCCTTGGCCTTGCGCAGCGCCTGGCGCATTTCCACCGCCGTGCTGGCCGCGCGCAGTGCGTGGTCCTTGCCCTTGAACAGGAACAACAGGGCGTCGCCGCCGAACTTCAGCAGCATGCCGTCGCGTTCCCGGGCGCTGTCGAGCATGCCGCCGAAGACGCGGCTCAGGGTCTCGACCAGTTCCTCGCCGCCGATGCGGCCGCGCCGCGACAGCTTCTCGGACAGGGCCGTGAAACCGGAAATGTCCGCGAAACACAGGGTGCCGTCGATCGCCTGCCACAGGCGATCGGGCTCATCGAGCGCCCACTCGATGGCGAGCTCGGGAATGTGTCGGCGGAGGCCGGTCATGGGGTCGGCATATGGCTGGGCATGCGGGCAGCTTAACCCGGCGATCGGCCGCGCTGGTACCCCCAGGAGCAGCCGCTCGTCGGTGTTCGACGCCTTCAAGTCGGGCGCGCTGCAGGCGGAGCTGAAGCGCGCCAGCGCAGGATTCGACGGGCAAGCGGCATTCGATCCATACTCGTTGCTGCCGACCTGGCTGCATCCGCGAAAGAGGGCCTGGCCATGCCGATGCAGCATGCAAGACTTTTTTCAGGGGAATCGCCGATGGCAGTCGAGTCGCTGAAGGCCGGAGAGCTCGGGGCACTGTTGCGCGACGCAGCCGAGCGCGGCGTCGCCTATCGCGCGGGCATTCTCGACAGGCGGGTCGCGCCGGAGCCTCAGGCCGTGCTGGACCTGACCGTGAACCTCGGCGGGCCGCTGCCGGAGCATCCGCTGGACGCGCGCGAGATGCTGGCGCAACTCGACCGCTTCGGTTCGCCGGCCACCATGGGGACGGCCGGCGGCCGGTTCTTCGGCTTTGTCATCGGCGCCTCGATGCCGTCGACGGTCGCGGCGGGCTGGCTCGCCACGGCCTGGGACCAGAACACCGGGCTGCTGGCGGCGGCCCCGGCGACGACGCTCATCGAGGAGATCGCCCTCGGGTGGCTGCTCGAGGTGCTGGATCTGCCGCGGGACTCCGGCGGCGCCTTCGTGACGGGTTGCCAGATGGCGAACTTCACGGCACTGGCGGCGGCGCGCCACGCGGTGCTTGCGAGGCTGGGCTGGGACGTCGAGGCGCAGGGCCTGTTCGGGGCGCCGGAAGTGCCGGTCGTCGTCAGCGCGGATGCGCACAATACGATCTTCAAGTCACTCGCCATGCTCGGCCTTGGCCGGGACCGGGTCATCCGCGTGCCGATCGACGCCCAGGGGCGCATGCGTCCGGATGCGATGCCGGACGTCGCAGGCCCGGCCATCGTCTGCATCCAGCACGGCAACATCAACACGGGCGCCTTCGACCCGGCCGGCCCGATCATCGACTGGGCGCGTGAGCGGGATGGGTGGGTGCATGTCGACGGCGCGTTTGGCCTGTGGGCGCGCGCGACGCCGGCCAGGGCGGGACTCGCAGTTGGCGTCGAGCATGCCGACTCCTGGGCCACCGATGCCCACAAGTGGCTGAACGTGCCCTATGACTGCGGCATCGCGCTGGTGCGGGACAAGTCCGCGTTGCGCGGCGCGATGGGCACCGGCGCGGCCTACCTGCAGGAGTCGCCCGTGCGCGAGCCGATGCACTTCACGCCCGAGCTGTCGCGCCGCGCCCGCGGCGTGGAAGTCTGGGCGGCCCTGAAAACGCTTGGTCGCAGCGGTGTGGCGGATCTCGTGGAGCGCTGCTGCAGGCATGCGGCGCGCTTCGCCGGGGGGCTCCGCGCCGCGGGTTTCGAGGTACTCAATGACGTCGTCCTCAACCAGGTCCTGGTCTCATTCGGCAGCGACGAGGTCACGCAAAGGGTGATCGAGCGCCTGCAGGCCGACGGCACCTGTTTCTGCAGCGGGACGACCTGGCAGGGCCGCGTGGCCATGCGCATCAGCGTGTCGTCCTACGCCACGACGACACAGGACGTGGACCGCAGCCTCGAGGCGATGCGACGGGTCCGGGCGCAGGTTGCTGGGTGATTTCGCGCAGTTCCGGGTGACTTTCCGCAGCGTTCCTTCCACGCGTTCAGATCACCGCATACACTGGCGCTGGGCTGGAAGGGAGAGTCGAATGCGCTCGCGTGGTGACGTTGCGGCGTCGGCGGCGGCGGCGGTGACGATGGCGCTCCTGGTGGCGCCCGGCGGGGCTTTGGCGGCCGAGGACACGGCGCAGGAGGGCCAACCGGCGGCCATGGAGGTGCAGAAGCGCGAGCGGCCCGGGCAACCCCTGCGCGGTACCGAGATGTACCCGACGCTGGAGGACCGCGAACTGGGCGAGCCCTACGTGCCGGAGGAACCGGAACGCCGTGTCTGGGGCCGGGCGCTGCCGTTCCTGGCACAGAAGGTGATGGACCTCGGCTTCGACCTCCCGAACCCGTATGGCGTCGCGCTGGTCGGCGCACGGATCCGGCAGGACCTCGTGCTCGACGGCCTGGAGGTCGGCTTCAACCAGAACGAGCGGCAACCCATCGATTGGGTGGACTTCGGCCGGCCGCGGGCGGAACAGTCGGCCGTCCAGGCGAAACTCGATGCCTGGGTGCTGCCGTTCATGAACGTCTATGCGCTCGTCGGCAAGATCGATGGTCGCGCCGACTTTGAACTCGGGGTGCCGGGTGACAGGCTGCTGGAGTTCTTCGGCCTCGGTGGGCTGTGCAATCCGCCGATCGGGCAACCGGCGCAGATCTGCAGCCAGACGCTGACCACCCAGGCGCAACCGCGCTACAACGGCGAGAACGTCGGCATCGGCGTCAACCTGGCCATGGGCTGGAGCCGTTTCTTCGTCACGCTGCCGATCACCTACGTCTGGAGCAACGTCAATCTCGTCGACACCACGATCGAGGCGCTCAACATCTCGCCGCGCGTCGGCGTGACCGGAGACGTCGG
>DATHZW010000012.1:0-6324 GCA_035458405.1 Steroidobacteraceae bacterium
CGAATTGCTAGCGGCCATCGCGATGCACCTCGGACTGCCGACGCGCTGGTTCGACGACCAGGTGGGCGAGGGCAACAGCGTCCTGCGCGTCATCCACTATCCGCCGGTCCCGCCGGGCTCCAGCGGAGTGCGCGCAGGCGCCCACGAGGACATCAATGCGATCACCCTGCTGCTGGGCGCCGAGGAAGCCGGGCTGCAGGTGCTGGACCGGGACGGGCGCTGGCTGGACATCAACCCGGCGCCCGGCTGTCTGGTGTGCAACATCGGCGACATGCTGCAACGCCTGAGCAACGACGTGCTGCCGTCGACGACCCACAGGGTGGTCAACCCGGCCGCCGAGCGTGCCGGCAGGGCGCGCTACTCGATGCCGTTCTTCCTGCATTTCAACCCGGATTTCGAGATCCGCACGCTGGCCGGCTGCACCGGCCCCGACCGCCCCGACCGCTACCCCGAACCCATAACCGCAGACGAGTTCCTGCAGCAGAGGCTGCGGGAGATTCGCCTGCTCTAGTGCGCCGAGGCGCAACGGAGACCGCATGGACTGGATGCTCTACGCGCAGGCGTCGCTGGGAATCGCCGTGTTCGTCCTGCTCGCCCTGCCTTTCAGTCGCGCTCCGCGCAACATCGACTGGAAACTGGTCGGCTCGGCCATCGTGCTGCAGTTCGTCATCTGCTTCCTGCTGCTCAAGGTCCCGGTCATCAGCGCCGGTTTCGCCTACCTGACCAAGGCGGTCAACGCGCTCTCGGCCGCGACGCTCAAGGGCACTTCCTTCATCTTCGGCTACCTCGGCGGGGGCGCCACGCCCTTCGACGTCACCAACCCGAACGCGGTGGTCACCTTCGCGTTCCAGGTATTGCCGCTGGTCATCATCATGTCGGCGCTGTCGGCGCTGCTGTGGTACTGGGGGGTCCTGCCGGTGGTGGTCAAGGCGATCTCGAAGGTCTTCGAGAAGACCCTCGGCACGCGCGGACCGGCGGGACTGGTCGCGACGGCCAACATCTTCGTGGGGCAGGTCGAGGCGCCGCTGCTGGTGCGGCCCTACATCGCGCGCATGACGCACTATGAGCTGCTGCTGCTGATGACCGCGGGCATGGCGACCATCGCCGGCTCCGTGATGGTCATCTACGCCAGCATGCTCGGGAACATCTTCCACGACATCCTGGGGCACCTGCTCACGAAGTCGGTCATGTCGGTGCCGGCGTCGATCCTGTTCGCGCACGTCATGATGCCGGAGCCGCCGCCGGACCACGACGATTCGGCGCCGCCGAGGATCTATGGCGGCACCATGGACGCGATCACGCGCGGGACGTCCGACGGCCTGAACATCTACCTCGGCATCCTGGCCATGCTGCTGGTGCTGATCGCGTTCGTGGCACTGACCAACTCCGCCATCAGCCTGCTGCCGGCCTTTGGCGGCGAGGTCCTGTCGCTGCAGCGGATCGCCGGGTGGATCTTCTCGCCCATCGCGTGGCTGATGGGGATTCCCTGGTCGGAGGCGCCGGTCGTCGGTTCGCTGATCGGGGTGAAGACCATACTCAACGAGTTCATCGCCTACATCGAGCTGTCGCAGATGTCGCCGGAGGCGCTGTCGGAGAGGTCGCGGCTGATCGCCGTCTACGCGCTCTGCGGGTTCGCCAACCTCAGCAGCATGGGCATCCTGATCGGCGGCATCGGGGCGATGAGCCCGGAACGCAAGCTGGAACTCGGCGAACTGGCGCCGCGCGCGCTGATCGCGGCCACGCTGGGCACCTGCATGAGCGGTTCGGTCGTGGCGATCGTGGCGGGTTGAACTCATGGCAAAGCTGTATTTCTATTTCTCGACGATGAATGCCGGCAAGTCGACGGCGCTCCTGCAGTCCAGTTACAACTACCGCGAGCGCGGCATGCGTACGCTGGTCTACACCGCTTCCATCGACGATCGCGGCGGCGGCCGCGTGCATTCGCGGATCGGGCTCTCTTCAGAGGCCCGGCGCTATGGGCCGGACCTCAACCTGTTTCGCGAAGTTGCGGTCGAGCACGAGCGGGAGCGACTCAGCTGCGTGCTGGTGGACGAGGCGCAGTTCCTCGACCCGAAGCATGTCCGGGAACTGTCGGCCGTGGTCGACCAGCTGGGCATTCCGGTGCTGTGCTACGGGCTCCGGACCGACTTTCGTGGTGAACTGTTCCCCGGCAGCGCGCGCCTGCTCGCCGTGGCCGATGAGCTGGTGGAGCTGAAGACCATCTGCCATTGCGGGCGCAAGGCAACCATGGTGGTGCGCACCAGCGCCGACGGCCGCGTCGAGGTCGAGGGCGCGCAGGTGGAAATTGGCGGCAACGAACGCTACCTGCCGCTGTGCCGGCGGCATTTTCACGAGATGCGCGGCGAAAACCTCGATTCCTGACGTCCGGGCCGGATCGCGCAGCGGACACCGGCTCCGTGGTCTAGACTAGGGGCATGTTACCCGTCCCGGCCCGGTTGACCGGCGGATCGTGGGCCTTCTTCCTCGACGTCGACGGCACTCTCCTCGACCTAGCGGACGCCCCGGACCTCGTTCACGTCGATGCGCGGTTGCTGCGCCTGCTCGAATCCCTCGGGCGGGCCAGCGACGGCGCCGTCGCGCTCGTGAGCGGCCGAAGCATCGCCGATCTCGACCGGCTGTTCTCGCCGCTGTTGCTGCCGGCGGCAGGCCTGCACGGCGCGGAGCGGCGCGACGCCCGGGGCCAATGCCACCAGCGGCCGGCCGATCCGCGGCTCCGCCAGGTGAAGACCACGCTGGCGAGCTGGTCTGCGTCCCGCCCGGGCACCCTGGTCGAGGACAAGGGCGGTGCGGTCGCACTGCATTACCGCCTCGCGCCCGGGCTGGAAGACGATGCCCGTGAACTGGTCGAGAAGGTGGCGGCGGGACTTGCCGGCGACTACGTCGTTCAGGTCGGCAAGCGTGTCGTTGAAGTCAAGCCCGCCGGCGTCAGCAAGGCCACCGCGATCCTGGAATTCCTGCGCGAACCGCCATTTGCCGGACGCCGGCCCGTGTTCGTCGGTGACGCCGTCACCGACGAGGACGGCTTCCTGGCGGTGCGTGGCAGGCAGGGAGTTGCCATCTGCGTAGGCGACAGGCCGGATACCCACGCGTCGTATCGTCTTGCCGACGTTCGTGCAGTGGAAGACTGGCTGCGGCACTGGCTCGATCTGCATCCCGACGGAGCGACGACATGAATCAGACCCTGGATCTGGCGGTCATCGGAAACTGCCAGGTATCCGCCCTGGTAGACGAAATGGCCCGGATCGTCTGGATGTGCCTGCCACGTCCGGATGGCGATGCGGCATTTTGTGGCCTTCTCGGCGGTGGGCGGGACGCAGCCGGCGAGTTTTCGGTCGAGCTCAGTGGCGCCACCACCAGCACGCGGCGCTACCTGCCCAATACCGCGATCCTCGAGACGATGCTCTCGGACGGCAACGGCAATGCGGTGCGGGTGACGGATTTCTGCCCCCGGTTCCGCGCCAGGGAGCGGATCTTCAAGCCGGTTGGCCTGGTTCGGGTGGTCGAGGCGGTTTCCGGTCGGCCGATGATACGGCTGCGACTGGACCCGGCGCAGGACAATGGCTGCGCCAAGCCCGAGATGACCTGGGGCAGCAGCCACGTCCGGTTCACCGGCGGCGGTTACGCCTTCCGCGTGACCACCGATGCCTCGGTGCAGTCCATCATCGAGCACCGCGAGTTCGTGCTTGACCGGCCGCTGACGGTGATCCTGGGTCCGGATGAGCCGTTGTCGGAATCCGTCGGGCGGGTCGGCAGGCAGTTCCTCGAAGACACGACAGACTACTGGCGCGACTGGGTCCGCGGGCTGGCGATCCCGTTCGAGTGGCAGGACGAGGTCATCCGCGCCGCCATCACGCTCAAGCTCTGCACCTACGAAGACACCGGCGCGGTGCTGGCCGCGCTGACGACGTCCATCCCGGAGTCTGCGGGCAGCTCGCGCAACTGGGACTACCGTTACTGCTGGCTGCGAGACGCCTACTTCGTGATCCGGGCGCTGAACCGGCTTGGGGCAACGCGCACCATGGAGTCGTACCTCCACTTCATGGACAACGTGGTCGCGGGCGCGCGCACCACCGGCCTGCAGCCCCTGTATGGGATTTCCGGGGAGGCCCTGGTCACGGAGCGGGTCGCCGACTGCCTGCCGGGGTATCGCGGCATGGGCCCGGTGCGAATCGGCAACCAGGCGCACGAGCAACTGCAGCACGACGTCTACGGCTCGCTCATCCTCGCGCTTACGCAGGCGTTCTTCGACCGGCGAATCGCGAATCCAGGGGACCGCGCGCTGTTCCGGCGGCTGGAACGGTTCGGCGAACTGGCGCTCGCGGCCTACGACAAGCCTGATGCGGGCATCTGGGAGTACCGGGGCCGCCAGCGGCCGCACACTTTTTCTGCCGTGATGTGCTGGGCCGCCGCGGACCGGCTGGCCCGGGTCGCGCTGGGCCTGGGGCTCGAGGACCGCCACGCATTCTGGCGCGACAACGCCGAGGTGATGCGCGATCGGATTCTGGCGGCTGCCTGGCACCCTGAGGTCAAGGCATTCACGGGCGCATTCGGCCATCCGGCGCTCGACGCCAGCGTGCTCCTGCTGGCGGAGCTCGGGTTCATCCCGGCAGGCGACCCGCGATTCGTCGCGACGGTCGAGGCCGTCGAGCGCGACCTGAAGGAAGGTGTCCTGCTCATGCGATACCGGGAGCCGGACGACTTCGGCGAGCCAGATACCGCCTTTACGGTTTGCACCTTCTGGTACATCAACGCGCTGGCAGCGATCGGGCGACGTGATGAGGCGCGTGAGCTGTTCGAGCACGTCCTGGCGCGGCGCAACTCGATGGGCCTGTTGTCGGAGGACATCGATCCGGAGACGGGCGAGTTGTGGGGCAATTTCCCACAGACCTACAGCATGGTCGGGATCGTCGATTGCGCCCTGCGGCTCAGCAGGAGCTGGGAGGAGGCGCTATGAACGGTCGACTGGTCGCTGTTTCGAACCGCGTCTCGATCCCCCGCAAGAAGTCGGCCCCCGGAGGGCTGGCAGTGGGCCTGCTGGCCGCAATGCGTTCGCGGGGCGGACTGTGGTTCGGCTGGAGCGGGGAACTGACAGAGGACGAACCGTCCGGCACGGAAGTCGTCAGGCGGGGCGGCATCTCCTATGCCATCACCGACATGCGGCGCGAGTTGTTCGAGCATTATTACTACGGCTTTGCCAACGGCATGCTCTGGCCGCTGTTTCACTATTTCCTCGAGACCTTCCGTTACCAGGACGGCAACTACGATGCCTACCTGGAGGCCAACCGGTTTCTCGCCGGCAGGCTGCAGCCGCTGCTTGAGCCTGGCGACATCTTGTGGGTGCACGATTACCACCTCATCCCGATGGCGCGCCTGCTCAGGGAGGAGGGCGAGTCCTGTCCGATAGGCTTCTTCCTGCATACGCCATTTCCACACTTCGAGGTCCTGCGCGCGCTGCCTGTCCATGCGGAACTCCTCAGTGACCTCTGTGCCTACGACGTCGTGGGATTTCAGACCGCCAACGACCTCAACAGCTTTCGGGACTCGATCCGCTACGTCTGGGGTGAGGAATCGGTTCGCGACCCAGGGTATGTCGTGGTCGACGGCCGCCGGGTCAGGACCGGCGTCTTTCCGATCGGCGTCGATGTCGAGGCAATACGGGCCGAATCGGACACGACCCGGAACAGCGAGACGGTCAAGCGCATGGTGCGCTCGGTCGGCCGGCGAAAGCTGGTGATAGGGGTCGACCGCCTGGATTACAGCAAGGGCATGGTGGAGCGCTTCGACGCGTTCCAGCGCTTCCTGGAGTCGCAACCGGACAGTCACGGCAAGGTCACCCTGCTGCAGATCGCGCCACTGTCGCGCGCCGACATGCGTTCGTATGCGGCAATCCGCGAGCAACTGGAGGGCCTGGCCGGCCGCATAAACGGCGAGTTCGCCGATACCGACTGGACGCCCCTGAGGTACCTGAATCGCAATTTCTCGCACGACGTGCTCATGGGCTTCATGCGGGCGGCGCACGTCTGCCTGGTCACGCCGGTGCGAGATGGCATGAACCTGGTGGCCAAGGAATTCGTCGCCGCGCAGGACGAGAAGGACCCGGGCGTCCTGATCCTGTCCACGCTGGCCGGTGCGGCGCGCGAGTTGACTGACGCCTTGCTGGTCAACCCTTACGACACTCGCGCCGTCGCACAGGTACTGCAGGCGGCGCTGTCCATGCCGCTTTCGGAGCGTCGCCAACGTCATCGCTCGATGATGGCGGTGATCCGGCGCAACGACATTCACGCCTGGCACGGCAACTTCGTC
>DATHZW010000013.1:0-3754 GCA_035458405.1 Steroidobacteraceae bacterium
CTTCCGCTTGGCTTCCGGGTCGGCGACCCCCTGGAGCTCGCGGAAATGGCGCTCGGCGGCGTTCACGCGGATGACCTGGACGCCGAGGTTCTTGGCGAACACCCGCATGACCTCGTCGCCTTCCTGGTGGCGCAGCAGGCCGTGGTCCACGAACACGCAGGTGAGCTGGTCGCCGATCGCCTTGTGCAGCAGCGCCGCCACCACCGAGGAGTCGACGCCGCCCGACAGCCCGAGCAGCACCCTGCCCGGGCCTACCTCCGCGCGCACCCGGGCGATGGCGTCCTCGATGATGTTGCCGGCGGTCCAGCTGGCCTCGCAGCCGCAGATCACGCGGACGAAACGCTCGTAGATGCGCAGGCCCTGCCGCGTGTGGGTGACCTCCGGGTGGAACTGCAGGCCGTAGAAGCCGCGCGACTCGTCGGCCATGCCCGCGATCGGCACGTCGCCGGTGGAGGCGATGAGCTTGAAGCCCTCAGGCAGCGTCGCGACCCGGTCTCCGTGGCTCATCCACACGTCGAGCAGGCCGTAGCCGTCGGCATTCACCCGGTCCTCGATGTCGCGCAGCAGTGCGGAGTGCCCGCGCGCCCTGACCTCGGCGTAGCCGAACTCGTGCACGTCGCCGGGCTCGACCCGGCCCGCAAGCTGCACCGCCATGGTCTGCATGCCGTAGCAGATGCCGAGCACCGGCACGCCGGCCTCGAACACCGCCGCCGGCGCCGCGGGCGCCCCGGCGATGGTGACCGACTCCGGTCCACCGGACAGGATGATGCCCCTGGGGGCGAAGCGGCGGATGTCGTCGTCGCCGACGTCCCAGGGATGGATCTCGCAGTAGACGCCGATCTCGCGCACCCGGCGCGCGATCAGCTGGGTGTACTGCGAGCCGAAATCGAGGATCAGGATCCGGTGGGCATGGATGTCGGCGGCGGGTCCCTGCATGTCTCCCCCGTCAGCTCACCCGGTAGTTGGGGGCTTCCTTGGTGATCCTCACGTCGTGCACGTGGCTCTCGCGCACGCCGGCCCCGGTGATGCGCACGAACTGCGGACGCGTCCGCATCTGCTCGATGCTGGCGCTGCCGGTGTAGCCCATCGCGGCCCGCAGGCCGCCGGCCAGCTGGTGCACGATGGCGACCAGGCTGCCCTTGTAGGGCACGCGGCCTTCCACGCCCTCGGGGACCAGCTTCTCGAGCTCCTCGACCGCGTCCTGGAAGTAGCGGTCGCTGGAACCGTGCCGCTGCGCCATCGCGCCCAGCGAGCCCATGCCGCGATACGACTTGTAGGACGCGCCCTGGTACAGCTCGACCTCTCCCGGGGATTCCTCGGTGCCGGCGAACATCCCGCCGATCATCACGCTGTGCGCGCCCGCGGCGATCGCCTTGGCGACGTCGCCCGAATAGCGCACGCCGCCGTCGGCAATGAGCGGCACGCCGCTTTCGGCGAGGCCGGCGGCCACGGTCGCGACCGCGGAAATCTGCGGCACGCCCACGCCGGCCACGACCCGGGTCGTGCAGATCGAGCCGGGGCCGATGCCGACCTTGACGCCGTCGACGCCGGCCGACACCAGCGCCTGCGCGGCCTCGGCGGTGACGATGTTGCCGCCGATGACCTCGACCTCCGGGTAGTCGCGCTTGATGCGCTCGACGGTCATCAGCACGCCGCGCGAGTGGCCGTGCGAAGTGTCGACGACGATGACGTCGACCCCGGCCTCGACCAGCGCGGCCACGCGCTCCGCGGTGTCGGCGCCCGTGCCGACGGCGGCACCGACGCGCAGCGCGCCGTGGCCGTCCTTGCAGGCGCGCGGGTAGTCCCTGGCTTTCTGGATGTCCTTGACGGTGATCATGCCGCGCAGGATGCCGTTGGCATCGACCACCGGGATCTTCTCGATGCGGTGCTTGTGCAGCTTCAGCAGCACCTCCTCGCGGGTCGCGTTCACGCCCACCGTGACCAGCCTGTCGAGCGGCGACATGACGCTCGACACCGGCAGGTCGAGCTGTTCCTCGAAGCGGATGTCGCGATGGGTGATGATGCCGACGACCCTGTTGCCGTCCGCCGTGACCGGCAGGCCGGAGATCCCCTTGGCCCGGGTCAGTTCTATGACCTGGCGGATGGTGGCGTCCGGCCGGACCGTGATGGGATCCTTGATGACGCCGCTCTCGTATTTCTTCACGCGGCCGACCTCGCGGGCCTGGCTGGCCGTCGGCATGTTCTTGTGAATGATGCCGATGCCGCCCTCCTGCGCGAGGACGATGGCCAGCCGCGCTTCCGTGACCGTGTCCATCGCGGCGGACACCAGGGGCAGGTTGAGCCGGATGCGGCGCGTCAGCTGCGTGGACAGGTCGACGTCGCGCGGCAGCACCTCCGAATAGGCAGGTACCAGCAGGACGTCGTCGAAGGTGAGCGCTTCCTGGACGATGCGCATGGGTCTCCCCGGGGCGGTCCGAATGAAGCGCTGCATTGTACGATGCCGGGAGCAGCCCGTGGTGAGGATTCGATTCCGCCGGCCCTCCGGGGTCCCGTATCATTGCCGTCCATGGCCTACCTGTCCGCCGATCCGGCCTCCCGCCCCCTCCGGGAGCGCGACGTGTACACCGTCTCGCGGCTCAACCGCGAGGCCCGCGGCCTGGTGGAGGGCGCCCTCGGTTCGATCTGGCTGGAAGGGGAGATCTCGAATTTCGCCCGGCCCGCCTCCGGCCACTGGTATTTCTCGCTGAAGGACGACGCCGCGCAGGTCCGCTGCGCCATGTTCCGCCAGCGCAACGCGGGGCTGGGCGTGGTGCCGCGGGACGGCATGCAGGTGCTGGTGCGGGCGCGGGCCAGCCTGTACGAGGCGCGGGGCGAGTTCCAGCTGATCGTGGACCACCTCGAGGAATCCGGGGAAGGCGAGCTGCGGCGGCGTTTCGAGCGGCTCAAGCGGCAGCTGGCCGCCGAGGGCCTGTTCGAGACGGCACGCAAGCGGCCGCTGCCCCGCCTGCCTCGGCGCATCGGTGTGGTGACCTCCCCCACCGGAGCCGCGTTGCGCGACATCCTGCAGGTGCTCAGGCGCCGCTTCGCCGCGGTGCCGGTGATCCTCTACCCGGTGCCGGTACAGGGCGCCGGCGCCGCCGGCCAGATCGCCGCGGCGATCGCGCTCGCCGCGGCCCGGGCCGAGGTCGACGTGCTGGTCGTCGGCCGCGGCGGCGGCTCGCTGGAGGACCTGTGGTCCTTCAACGAGGAAGCCGTGGCGCGCGCCATCGTGGACTGCGCGATCCCGGTGGTCTCGGCGGTCGGGCACGAGGTGGACGTCACCATCGCCGACCTGGCGGCGGACGTGCGCGCGCCGACTCCGTCGGCGGCGGCCGAGCTGATCGTTCCGGACGCCGCGGAGTGGCTGCGCTCGCTGGCCGCGGCCGAGAGGCGACTGGCCGGCGCCTGGCGCCGACGGCAGGCGGCCTGGCTCGACGCGCTGGACTGGGTCCGCAAGCGGCTGTCCCAGCTGCACCCGTCGCTGGCCATCGAGCGACAGTTCCAGCGCCTCGACGACCTCGACACGCGCATGGGCGCGGCGATCCGCGGGCGATTGGCGCTGGCCGGACACCGTCTTGCGGCGCGGCGGGCGGAACTCGTCAGCCTGTCGCCGCAGGCCAGGCTGTCGGGCCTCGCGCATCGCCTCGCCGTGTTGCGGGCGCGGCTGTCGCCGGCGCTCGCTGCCCGGATCGAGCAGGCGCGAAGCCACTTTCACGGCGCGACGCGAGCCCTGCAGGCGATCAGCCCGCTGGCC
>DATHZW010000014.1:0-5248 GCA_035458405.1 Steroidobacteraceae bacterium
CACCGCGTCGTTCCAGTTGACGGTCTTCAGTCGCAGCGACGAACGATCCGGGCGCCCGGAGACGGCGTCCAGGAAGGCGTCGAGATCCGGCGTCGGCACGCCGTCCACCTCGACGATTCGCCGGCCCGCCCAGAGCTGGTAGCGGCTGGCAGGCGCACCGTACATGAAGAAGGCGACGAAGACCCCGCGTGGCGGAATGCCGCGCTGCGCAGACATGGCACGGTGCGGCTCCTGCAGGGTCGCGCCGGCCCAGACGACGATGCGGTCGATGTCGCGACCCGTCAGCGGGGCCGTTGCAAGGTCCACTTCCAGTTCACCGCCGTCCCGCCAGAGCGTAACGCGCGCACGCTCCGACTCCAGGGCGCGCTCCACTTCCCGGAAACTGTTGACGACCGCCCCGTCTATCGCCAGCAGCAGGTCGCCCGGCCGCAACACGCTTGCCGCGGCCGATCCTGCGACGAGCCTGGTCACGGACAGGATCTCGCGGCGCGTCGGGCTGTGTTCCTCTATGCGGTGGACCCAGCTGTCGGCCAGCCCCAGCCGGCGTGCCTCGGCCAGCGAACGCGGGGCCAGTTCGGCCTCGAGTGAATACAGCGGCTGCCCGTCCTGGGCATGCGCCAGCATCTCCAGGACGATCTCCGCGGGGATGCCCTGGTTTTCCTGCTGCATCTGCCGGCCGTTCTCGAAGGCAAAGCTCGACCAGAGCGCTAGCACCCGGCCGCGGCCATCGGCGATGACGCCGTCGAAATCGGCGGGGCCGTTGACCAGCCGGACCGTCGACAGGTTGGACTCCCTGAACTGCAGGGTCCGTGACAGCGGAAAGCTGACGGGATCGATGGAGCCGACCTGGGATCGCTGCGCGACCAGCCGGCCGTCGGATTTCAGCCCGGCCACGACCACCTCGTCGCCCGGCGACACCTCGCGCCGCAGGAAATTCGCCGCTCGCACGGGCGTGTCGCCGATCACGGCCGGGTCGTAGGAAACCAGCGCGAGGTTGTGCTGCGGGTGGATATAAGTCACGCGGCCCGGCACCTCGAGCGTTCCCGCGAACGTGATGCTGACGTCCCCGGCGGCCACGGGCACCGTGTTGCGGTCCACCGCGACCAGGCCGTGCGCGGCGTCCACGACCACGCCCGTACCGTGGTAGTTCCGTTCCGTCACCCCGGAGACCGAGTAGGGCATGGTGAAGCTGACCTGGACGAGCGATGGCGCCAGCGCGTCCAGCACGCGATCGCCGGTCCTGGCGAAACGGGTGCTGGCCACCGTTTGCGGCTCGCTGGCGGGTGGCGGCGGCAGGTCCTCGCAGGGCCAGAAGCCGAGGGTGTCGTCCCGGTGGCAGCTACGCGCCGGAAACCATCGACGATCGACGCGAAGCGACTTGAACTCGGGCGAACGCGTGTCCTCGATGGTGAAGTACTTGACCGAAGCGAGCTGGCCGTCGGCCATGCCGCCCAGGATGCGGATCGCGTCCTCGACCGTCGCGACCGGCGCGCCGGCCAGTTCGGTCATGACCGCGCCGCGTGGAATGCCGGCCGGCCCGAACAGGTACCCCGGATTCGCGACGAACACTCCCTGCACCGGGACGTTCATGTGGCGGGCCATCTGCCAGGACAGCGTGTGCAGCACGCTGTCGCCGATCTCGAGGTAGCGGTCCGGGAGGAGCGTGTAAAGGTCGCTGACCTCGAGGCGTTGCGCGAGGCTGGCGCCGCCGCGCTCGAGCTCGAGGCCGACCTCGGCGCCGACGGAATCGTCGAGCACCGCCGCGAGCGCGTCGAAGTCGGTCACTATGCGGCCGCCGATGCCGACCAGGATGTCGCCGACGGCGATGCGGCCGTCTGCCGGCGACCCCGGCTGGACCTCCGCGACGACCAGCATGCCGGTGCGCGCCGGGAAGGCCTTGCGTGCCCGTGCCTCGGTCGCGGGCTGCAGCCCCAGCCGGCGCAGCTCGTCGTAGGGCGTGTACTTGAACACGGTCTGCAGCGTGCCGCGCGGGACGGGCTGGCCGGCACGAACCAGGTCCAGGGCCCGAACCACGCGATCCAGCGGCAGGTAGAAGCTGGATTGCGCGCCGCTCGAGCCGCCCGCATTCAGCGCCACGACGCGACCGTCGATGTCGATGACGGGCGAGCCGGAAGACCCGCCCGACGTCCCGGAGGCGGCCTGGATGTAGAAGGTGTTGAAGTCGTTGTACTTCCCCACCCCGTAGTTCGGCGCCTCGCGGTCGAGGCGCGCGAGCGTGCCGGCCAGGATCGACAGCTGCTCGCCCGCGTCGTTGCCGACGACACGGATCTCGGTGCCCACCTGGGCGCCCCGGGGATAGAGCGGCAGTTCCGCCGGCTGGATGAAACGCAGCTTCGACGGGTCGTAGCGGTACAGGCCGAAATCGTGCACCGGGTCGCGGTAGACGGCCTTCAGCTCCACTTCCTCGCGGTCCAGGAACACCGCCTGGGCGGTGACCGGTCCCGGCGTCACGACATGCCGGTTGGTCAGGATCAGGCCCCGCTTCGCATCCACGACGAATCCCGTCGCCTGTGCCGAGGCATTCCACTCCGTGTCGAAGGCCCGGGTCGCGTCGACCTGGATGGTGACCACGCCGGTCGCGATGCGCTCCAGCGTGGCCGGCCAGCCATTGGTCCCGTCCTGCGCGGCCTCAACCGGGCTTGCCAGCAGGGCCCAGGATGCCAGCAGTATCAGCGTCCGTTCACGCATCGGCGTCGAGTCCGTAACCGAAGGCCGCGCGGAAGCGCTCGCCGAATTCGCCGGGTGCGAGGCGGTGATGCTGCGTGCCGAGCTGCGCAATCTTGATGGCGCCCATGAGCGAAGCAACCCGGCCGGTCGTTTCCCAGTCCATGTCCCTCATCAGGCCGAACAGCAGTCCGGCCCGGTAGGCGTCGCCGCAACCCGTGGGATCGACGACCTGCTCGGCCGCAACGGGCGGAATCTCCACGCGCTTGCCGCCCGGGAGGTGGACGATGGACCCCTCGCTGCCCCGCGTGACGACGTAGGCCCTGACCCTCTCGGCGATGCGCTCCGCGGTCAGGCCGGTCCGCTCCTGCAACAGCTGGCCCTCGTAGTCGTTGACCGTGATCCAGCTCGCCTGGTCGATGAAGCGGTCGAAATCCTGCTGGCTGAACAGCGGCATGGCCTGGCCGGGATCGAAGATGAACGGTATGCCCGCCGCCACGAACTGCTCGGCGTGGGTGATCATCCCGTCGCGCCCGTCGGGCGCGAGGATGCCGATGCTGATGCCGGCGTCGGCGGGAATGGGAATGTCCTGCGAGCGGTTCATCGCGCCCGGATGGAAGGCGGTGATCTGGTTGTCGTCGAGGTCCGTCGTGATGTAGGCCTGTGCCGTGTATTCGTCCTCGACCACCCGGACGAAGCGCTCCGACAGGCCGTTCTCGGCCAGCCAGCGTGAATACGGAGCGAAGTCGTGCCCGACCGCGCCGCAGGCGTAGCCTTCGCCGCCCAGAAGCTTCAGGTTGTAGGCGATGTTGCCTGCGCAGCCGCCGAAGTAACGGGTGAGTTTCGGGGCCAGGAACGCCACGTTCAGCATGTGGATCTTGTCGGGCAGGATGTGGTCCTTGAACCGGCCCGGGAAGACCATCACGGTGTCGAAGGCGAGCGAACCACAGATCAGGGCTGTCATCGATTGACCTCAATGGAGCGTGACCCGGGAACCTTACCTGCCCGGCGGTCGGGTGACCATTGTATTAGACGGTGGCGGGCACCTGCCTGCCCCTTGGTCTCTGGCGCCTCTTGGGCGCTGGACACTTCCGGGCGGCGTTACGTTCCTCGCACGCCTGCCGGCGCGGGCGTTTGTCGGGGCGGTTCGCCCTTCGCTCGCTCCGAAAACCGAAAGTCACTCGCTGCGGGGACCGCCCCTCCGCGCCCGCGCTGAATCGTCGGCGGCATGCCATGCCACAGGAGGTGCCGGGTGCCGCTACCGCGGAGCCAGGCGCCAAGCCGGCTCGCGGCAAGGGCGGGGTTCCCCCTGGAGCGACTTGCGGCTTTCGGAGCGAAAGGGGGAAGTCCCCGCCCGCAGCCAGCGTGCCGGCGATCCGGCACGGCATCACAGGGCGCGCGCTAGTCAATCAGTACCATCGCCCAGCTGAATGCCAGCAGCAAGAAGGAGCCGAAGACAGCGGCGGAACCCATGTCCTTGGCGAGTCCCGACAGCGTGTGCCGCTCCTCGCCGATGCGATCGATGGCCGCCTCGATGGCGCTGTTGAGAAGCTCCACCACGAGAACGAAGATGACCGGACCGACCAGCAGGGCGCGCTCGACGCCGTTGTCGGCCAGCCAGGACCCGAGCGGAACGAGCACGACCGCCAGGGCGCACTCCTGGCGGAAGGCCGCCTCTTCCCGCCAGGCGCCGACCAGCCCCCGGCAGGTGTTGCCGAAGGCGTTCAGCAGCCGCATCAGCCCCGTCGGCTTGGCCCTGCCGCTGGTCATGCCGCAGTCGGCGTCCAGGTCAGGTCGAGCTGCTTGGCCGCGCGCACGTCGTCGAGGCGCCTGACGGGCGTGGTGTAGGGCGCGCCCTTGAGTTTCGCCACGTCGGCCTCGGCCTCCTGCTTGATGGCCGTCATCGCCGCCACGAAGCCGTCGAGCTCTTCCTTCGACTCCGTTTCGGTCGGCTCGATCAACAGGCACTCGGGCACGAGCAGCGGAAAGTAGGTGGTGGGCGCATGGTAGCCGTAGTCGAGCAGGCGCTTGGCGAAGTCCATGGCCGTGGCGCCCTGCTCCTTCGCCTGCCGCTTCATGGTCAGGCAGAATTCATGGCTGGCCCGCCGCTGCGGGTACGCCGCGTCGAAGCCGGACTGCTTGAGGCGGGCAAACAGGTAGTTGGCGTTGAGCGCCGAGTACTCGGCCACCCGCCGCATGCCCTCGCGGCCGAGGATCCGCATGTAGACGTAGGCCCGCAGCAGCACGCCCGCGTTGCCCATGAAGCCGGACAGCCTGCCTATGGACTGGGGCAGGTCGCGCTCGTCGAGCCAGCGGGAGCGCCCGTCCTCCTGCCCGACCACCGGGATCGGCATGAAGGGCAGCAGCCGCTCGGCCACGCCGACGGCGCCCGATCCCGGCCCGCCGCCGCCGTGCGGCGTGGAAAAGGTCTTGTGCAGGTTCATGTGGATAACGTCAAACCCCATGTCGCCCGGCCTCACCTTGCCGAGGATGGCATTGAGGTTGGCGCCGTCGTAATACAGCAGGCCGCCGGCCTCGTGGATCACCCTGGCGATCTCCTCGA
>DATHZW010000015.1:0-2160 GCA_035458405.1 Steroidobacteraceae bacterium
AGCGCCATCGCGCGCAGCAAGGCGGCGGGCCGGGGCGGCGGCGCCAGGCGCGCGTCGGTGGAGTCGCTACGGGTCCTGAAGTCCAGCAAGGACCGCCGGACCGGCGGCTTGTCGCTGCTGGCGATCACGCTGAGCGAGGGCCAGAACCGCGAGATCCGCCGCCTGCTCGCGAGGGTGGGGCTCAAGGTCCGCAAGCTCGAGCGCGTGTCCATCGGACCGCTGCACCTGAAGGGCCTCAGGCCCGGCGCCTTCCGCGCGTTGACGCCCGCGGAAATCGCGGCGTTGAGGAAGGCCGTGCTGATCTGACGCGGGGATCGTCCCCTTTTTGCGCCCCCTGACCATGCACCTGCCCGCAGCCATCCAGTCGCTTCCCATTGCCCCGTTGCTGCCAGCACTGGTCGCGACGCTCGGGGAGCGGCACTGCGCCGTGCTGCAGGCACCGCCGGGCGCCGGCAAGAGCACCGGCGCGCCGCTGGCGCTGCTGGACGCCGGCTGGATGCGGGGCGGCAGGATCCTGATGCTCGAGCCGCGCCGTCTTGCGGCGCGCGCCATCGCGACACGGGTGTCGAGCCTGATCGGCGAGCCGGTCGGATCACGGATCGGCTATCGCACGCGGCTGGAAACGAGGGTGTCGCGCGACACCCGACTCACCGTGGTGACGGAGGGCGTGCTCACGCGGATGCTGCAGTCGGACCCGGCGCTGGAAGGCGTCGCGCTGGTCATCTTCGACGAATTCCACGAGCGCAGCCTGAATGCGGACCTCGGCCTTGCGCTGTGCCTGGATGCCCGCGCCAACCTGCGCGCGGACCTGCGCCTGCTGGTCATGTCCGCGACCCTCGACGCCGCCGCGGTGGCCGCGCTGCTGGACGACGCCCCGGTGCTGTCGAGCGAAGGTCGCGCCTACCCGGTCGAAACCCGCCATCTCCCCCGCCCGGATGTCGCGGCACTGCCGCAGGCGACGGCGCGAACCGTGCGGCGGGCGCTCGACGAGGACGAGGGCGACATCCTCGTGTTCCTGCCCGGCGCGGGCGAAATCCGTCGCGTCCTGCGGTTGCTCGAAGAGTCCGCCCTGCCGCCATCGGTGGACCTGCATGCCCTGTACGGCGACCTCCCGGCCGCCGCGCAGGACGCGGCGCTCGCCCCCGCCGGCCCGGGACGACGGAAGGTCGTGCTCGCGACATCGATCGCGGAGACCTCCTTGACCATCGAGGGCGTGCGGGTCGTGGTCGACGCCGGACTCGCGCGCGGCTCGCGCTTCGATCCGGTCACCGGCATGAGCGGCCTGGTGACGAGCCGCGTTTCCCGCTCAGCCGCGGATCAGCGCCGCGGCCGCGCCGGGCGGCTGGGTCCCGGCGTGTGCTACCGCCTCTGGCCGGAAGAGGCGACACGCAGCCTGGAGCCCTCCCTGCCCGCGGAGATCCTGAACGCGGACCTCGCGCCGCTGGCGCTGGACCTGGCCGCCTGGGGAGTCGACGACCCCGCGTCGCTGCGATTTCTCGATCCGCCGCCGGCCGCCAACCTGGCCCAGGCCCGCGACCTGCTGACGCAGCTCGGGGCACTGGACCGCACGGGGCGCGTCACGCCGCATGGCCGCAGGATGTCAGGGTTCGCCGCTCACCCGCGGCTGGCGCACATGCTCATCGCCGCCGGCGAATTGGGTCACGCCGCACTGGCCTGCGACCTGGCAGCGATCCTTTCCGAGCGCGACCTGCTGCGGGGACCCGGCGCCGCCGCCGATGCCGACGTTCGCTTGCGCGTCGAACTGCTGCGCGGATCGGGCGCCGCTCCCGCCGGCAGCGAGGTCGACCGGGGCGCCCGCGCCAGGGCGCAACGCCTCGCCCGCGACTGGCGGCGTGAAGTCCATGCCGGAAGCGACGGGCCGGGGCATGGCGATGCCGCCGGCCTGCTGCTTGCGCTGGCCTACCCGGACCGCATCGGCGCCGGTCGCGGCGACGGCCGTTTCCTGCTCTCCAGCGGCCGCGGCGCCTACTTCCGCGAAGTGCAGCCGCTGACGCGCCAGCAATTCATCGTCGCCGCGGAACTCGACGCGGGCGAGCGCGAGGCCCGGATCTTCCTGGCCGCACCGCTGAGCCGGGCGGAGATCGACGAACACCTGGGTCACCTCGTTGCCGTTGCCGAGGTCATTCGCTGGGACGCGGC
>DATHZW010000016.1:0-7439 GCA_035458405.1 Steroidobacteraceae bacterium
GCTGACCGTTGCCAGGCACGGCGGCCGGTGTCTGGCCCGTCCACCCCGTGCGCGGCTAGGGCGGGGTTCCCCCTGCAGCGACTTCCGGATGGCGGAGCGAAAGGGGGAACCGCCGCCCGCAGCCAGCGGGCGGCCTCGGCAGTGACGGTATCCGACAGGAGGTGTCAGGCACCGCCTTCGACCGCGGACTTCGGAAACGCGCTGTGCCCGCGGTGCCAGACACCGGCCGAGGTACCGGGCTGCCGGGAACCCCGTCTTGACATGGCGGCGGCTGGTCGCAACGCTGTCGATTCAACCAGCGCAAACCGGACGAACCGATGAACAGCTTCAAGGCATACCGCATCCACCAGGTAGACGGCGCGATCGTCGCCCGCTTCGAGCAGATGACCGTTGACGAGCTCACGCCCGGCGAGGTCGTGATCAAGGTTCGCTATTCGAGCATCAACTACAAGGATGCGCTGGCGGCGACCGGTGCCGGCAAGATCCTGCGCAAGTACCCGCTCAACGGCGGGATCGACCTGTCGGGCGAGGTCTTGTCTTCGACGGATTCCCGGTACGCGCCGGGCCAGCCCGTGCTGGTGACCGGCTGCAACCTGAGCGAGACCTTCGATGGCGGCTACGCGGAGTACGCGAGGGTTGCCGCCGACTCGGTCATCCCGCTGCCGGAGGGGCTGGACCTGGCACAGGCCATGGCGCTCGGCACCGCCGGCTTCACCGCGGCGCTGGCCATCCACCGCATGGAGCACAACGGCCTGACGCCCGGCAAGGGCCCGGTGATCGTGACCGGCGCGACGGGAGGCGTCGGGTCCATTGCCGTGGACATGCTCGCCGGCCGGGGATACGAGGTGACGGCCGTCAGCGGCAAGCCGGAGCGCGACCAGTTTCTGCGCGACCTCGGCGCGGCAAACATCCTTCGCCGCCAGGAGATCGATTTCGGCAAGCGGCCGCTGGAGGCGTCGCAATGGGCCGGCGCCGTCGACAACGTCGGTGGCGAGATGCTGACCTGGCTGACCCGCACGATGGATTCCTGGGGCAGCATAGCGAGCATCGGGCTGGCCGGCAGCCACAAGCTCGAGACCACCGTCATGCCCTTCATCCTCCGCGGCGTGAACCTGCTCGGCATCAACTCTTCGGCAACGCCGCGCGACGTCCGCCTGGTCGTATGGAAGCGTATTTCTACGGACCTCAAGCCGCGACACTTCGACCTGCTGGTGACGCGTACAATAGGTTTTGACGAGCTGCCGGGTGCTTTCCCGGACTACCTCGCGGGGCGCGTCACCGGCAGGACGGTCGTCAGGATTGCCTGAGGGCGACACGGAGGTGACCACATGTACCGCGAAGAGAAGATCGCCGCGACGGGGCCGGTTGCGCGCATCATCGAACTCGTCGAGTCCATCTGGGAAGATCAGGATTCGATCGAGCAGTTTTTCATGACGCCGAACGCGGAGCTCGCCGGCAGGACGCCGCTGGAGGCCGCGCGGAGCGAGGAAGGCGCGATCGAGGTGGAAAACCTCGTCCGGCGCCTCGCCGCCCACCGGCCAGGTTGAATCCGCGCAATGCCGGCACTGGTGGGGCGGCCCTGATCGCGACAGCGCGCGCCATGCGGTAGCGCGACCGGGAGGCTGCCATGGGTGGTGGAGACCTGCGCCAGGCCATCGTCGAAAGGGTCGAACGTTACTTCGACACCTGGCGAACGGGCGACGTCGACGCCAGGCGAAGGCTGTTCGCGCCGCACGCGGTGCTCGAGGACCCCATCGACGGCGTCGCTGTCGAAGGCAGCGCCGCGCTCGAGGCGCTGTGGCGCCACATCGCCGCCGACGGGGCCAGTTTCGAGCCACGGCTGCGGAGGGTGATCGTGGCCGGGCGGGAGGCCCTCGCCATGGGGGTCGTCACGGCCCTGCCGATCCACGGCGCAGCTGTCGTGACGGAAGTCTTCGCCACCTTCGAGTTCGATCGCGCCGTCGAGATCCGCCGCCTGCGGGTCTATCGCGACGAATCCTGCACCCATCCTGGCCAGTGAGGCACACATGACCGACGCGTCGATCCGCGACTCCCTCGAGGCGGGCGCAAGGGCGATGGGGCTGAGCCTGAGCGGCGGCCAGCGGGACTCGTTGCTCGCGCTGATCCGGGAACTCGAGGCCTGGAACCGCCGCTTCAACCTCACCGCGATCCGCGATCCGCGCGACATGGTGGTCAAGCACCTGCTGGACTCGCTGTCCGTACAGCGGTGGCTTCACGGGTCCAGCATCGCGGATGTTGGCACAGGAGCCGGCTTCCCCGGCCTGCCGCTGGCGGTGATCAACCCGCAACGACGTTTTGCGCTCATCGAGTCCACCACCAAGAAGGCCCGCTTCGTCCAGCACGCGGCCGTCGCGGCCGGCCTGGACAACGTCGAGGTGGTCAACGCGCGGGCGGAAGCCCACAGGCCGTCGGCCCCGTTCGACACGGTCATATGCCGCGCGGTCGGCAAGGTGCCGGATTTCATCAGGCTGGCGGGGCACCTGTGCGCCCCGGACGGCCGCATGCTGGCGATGAAGGGGCAATCTCCCGACGCCGAGCTACAGGGCCTGCCGAAAGCCTGGCGTGTCGTCGCCGTGCATCGACTGGAGGTGCCAGGACTGGATGCCGAGCGCCACCTGGTGGAACTGGCGCGGGCCTAGCCGGTGCCAGGCACGTGCCTGGCACCTCTTTTTTTGCCTTCCGACGCGCTTTGCTGCAATCTGCGCCTCCCCATGCATCGCATCATCGCAGTCGCAAACCAGAAGGGTGGCGTCGGCAAGACGACGACGGCCGTCAACCTGGCGGCCTCGCTCGCCGCTACCCGGCGCCGCGTGCTGCTGGTCGATCTCGACCCGCAGGGCAACGCGACGATGGGCTGCGGCGTGGAGAAGCGCCTGCTCGAGCGGTCGATCTGCGACGTCCTGCTGGGAGACTGGCCGGCGGCGGACGTCATCGTGCCCGTCGATCCGGGCGGCTTCGACCTGCTGCCCGGCAACCAGGACCTGACGGTGGCCGAGGTCCAGCTCCTGAACGCGCCGGTCGGGCGCGAACACCGGCTGGAGCAGGCCCTGGCGCCGCTCCGGGACCGCTACGACATCATGGTCATCGATTGCCCGCCGGCCCTGAACATCCTGACGCTCAACGGCCTGACGGCGGCGGACTCGGTGCTGATCCCGATGCAGTGCGAGTATTACGCGCTCGAGGGCTTGTCAGGGCTGGTGGCGACGATCGAGCAGATCCGCGAGAGCGTCAACCCGCGGCTGACGATCGAAGGCATCCTGCGGACCATGTTCGACCCCCGCAACAACCTCTCGAACGACGTGTCGGCGCAGCTGATAGAGCATTTCGGGGACAAGGTCTTCCGCACGATCATCCCGCGCAACGTGCGCCTCGCCGAGGCGCCCAGCTTCGGCCTCCCGGCGATGTTCCACGACAAGGATTCCCGCGGGGCGCTCGCCTACCTGGCCCTGGCCGGCGAGATGATCCGGCGCGGCGAAGCGTGATAATTCGGCTCGTCGGTCGCTAAACTGCAAAGTTAACCGGAGCGGGAGCGCAAATGGCGGAAAAGAAAAGAGGACTGGGCCGCGGCCTCGAGGCACTCCTCGGCCAGGCCGCGCCACGGACGGTTGCCGGCGCCCCCGCGGCGGCCGCCGGGCCCGCGGGTGTCGACGAACTCGCCCACTTGCCGGTGGACCTGCTGCAGCGCGGCAAGTACCAGCCGCGGCTCGACATGCGCGAGGAGTCGCTGGCGGAACTGGCCGACTCGATCCGCGCGCAGGGCGTCGTGCAGCCGATCGTGGTCAGGCCGCTGGCCGCCCCGGAGCCGGGCGCCTCGCAGCGCTACGAGATCATCGCCGGCGAGCGCCGCTGGCGCGCCGCGCAGATGGCCGGCCTGGCCACCGTCCCGGCGGTGATTCGCCGCGTGTCGGACGAAGCGGCCGTGGCCATGTCGCTGATCGAGAACATCCAGCGGGAAAACCTCAATCCGCTCGAGGAAGCCCGGGCGCTCGAACGCCTGATCGGCGAGTTCGAGCTCACCCACCAGGAAGCCGCGGACGCGGTGGGACGCTCGCGGGCGGCCGTCAGCAACCTGCTCCGGTTGCTGGAGCTGCCCGACGAGGTCAAGGCCCTGGTCGAGCAGCGCTCCCTGGAGATGGGGCACGCGCGGGCACTGCTGGGCCTGCAGAACCGCCGCCAGCAGGCCGAGGTCGGCGCGCTGATCGCGAAGAAGAGCCTGTCGGTGCGCGAGGCCGAGGCGCTGGTCCGCCGGTTGCTGGCCAAGCCGGCTGGCGACTCCGGCGACCGCGACGGCGGCAGGAAGGACCCGGACATCGCCCGGCTCGAGGCCGACCTGGCGGAAAAGCTGGGGGCGAAGGTCGAGGTCCGGCACGCGGCCAGCGGCAAGGGCCGGCTGGTGATCAGTTACCACAGCCTCGATGAACTCGACGGGATACTGGCGCACATACAGTAAGGAGGGGCGCCCGGCACCCGTCTTGCGGAAAACACGGTTTTCGACGCCATTGAAGCAGTGCAAAAAGACCGTTAACATACGGCGGCTTTGCAGGCCCCGGACCGATCCGGGACATTCAGAGAGATATGTCGCCACTTCGGGCGCCTGTTCGTCGCAGAAGTGGCTTTTTTGTTGCCCGGGAGCGCGACCCTGCGACTGACACGCGTCCAGGCGGAGCGCAGAGCCGCTTTCCGTGTCGTGGTTGCCCAGGCGGCGATCACGGTGGCGGTGGGAGCCGTCACCGCGGCTGGCTGGGGGATCGCGGCGGCGAAGTCCGCGCTCTGGGGCGGGTGCATCGGCACGGCGGCGTCGGCGCTGATGGCGCTGGCCATCTTCCGTTATCCGGAAGGCGCGGCGGCGGCGAGGATCGCCTGGGGTTTCTACCTCGGGCAGTTCCTCAAGGTGGCGCTGTCGATCGGGCTGCTGATCGTGGCGTTCGGCGCCGAAGGGGCGGTTCCCGTGGCGCTGCTCGCCGGCTACGGGGCGACGTTCGTTGGTTACTGGGCGGCGCCGCGACTGCCGTTGTCGCGACGCTGAAGGGAACCTGGGAGTAGGGAGCTCGAAAGAGGCTCGGGAATCACAAGATGGCCGGATCCAGCGCGGAATACATTCCCCACCATCTCACCCACCTGACGGTCGGCGAGGGCTTCTGGTCCGTTCACGCCGATACGCTGATCATGACGGCGATCCTGGGCGTCGCGTTCCTGTGGATGTTCGGCTCGGTCGCCCGCAAGGCCACCTCGGGCGTTCCCGGCAGGTACCAGGCCTTCATCGAGCTGGTGGTCGAATTCGTCGACGGCCAGATCAAGGAAGTCTTCCACGGCGACCGCAGCTTCCTCGCGCCGCTGGCGCTGACGATTTTCGTCCTCGTGATCTTCATGAACACGATGGACCTGATCCCGATCGACATACCCGGCATGATCGCCGGCACGGCCGGCGCGCATTACTGGCGCGTACTGCCGACAGCGGATGCCAATACCACCTTCGCCATGTCGCTCACCGTGCTGCTGCTGGTGATCGGCTACAGCTTCAAGGCGAAGGGCGCGGGCGGCTACATGCACGAGCTGTTCACGGCGCCCTTCGGCGCCAATCCGCTGCTGTGGCTGCCCAACCTGGCGCTCAACATCGTCGAGCTGCTGTCCAAGCCGGTGTCGCTGGCCATGCGACTGTTCGGCAACATGTACGCCGGCGAGCTCGTGTTCATGCTGATCGCCCTGCTCGGCTTCGCCTGGGGCGGCGCGCTGCACGACGGCAACATCTTCGGCTTTGCGCTGGGCTTTGTCGGCCAGGTGCTGCTGACCGCGGCATGGGGGATCTTCCACATCCTGATCATCCTGCTGCAAGCCTTCATTTTCATGGTGCTGACCGTCGTGTACATCGCGATGGCGCACGAACATCACTGACCTTCAACTTTCGATCCTGACCTGGGAGACCTTCGATGGAACAGTACATTGCGCTGGTTCAGTCCTACACCGCGCTGAGCCTCGGCATCATCATCGGCCTTGGCGCGTTCGGCGCCTGCGTCGGCATCGGCATCATGGGCTCGAAGTTCCTCGAGTCCGCTGCACGCCAGCCGGAACTCATCCCGACGCTGCAGGGCCGCATGTTCCTGCTCGCGGGCCTGATCGACGCGGCGTTCCTGATCGGCGTTGCCATCGCGATGTTCTTCGCGTTTGCCAACCCGCTGCTCGCGCGTTTCGGCTGAGCCGGGACTGAACTCAAGTACGTCCGGGGGACGTCGCCATGGATATCAACGCGACACTCATTGGCCAGGCATTCGGATTCCTGATCCTCGTCTGGTTCACCTGGAAGTTCATCTGGCCGCCGCTGCTGGGTGCGATCGAGGAACGGCAGAAGAAGATTGCCGATGGCCTCGCCGCTGCCGACCGCGGCCAGAAGGACCTCGATGAGGCCAAGACCAAGGCCAACGAGATCGTCCGCGAGGCCCGCGACAAGGCCGTGCAGGTCGTCGACCAGGCCCACAAGCGGTCTGGCGAGCTGATCGACGAGGCCAAGCACACTGCGGTCGCCGAGGGCGAAAGACTGGTGAGCGCCGCGCGCGCCGAGGTTGCCTCCGAGGCGAGCCGGGCCCGCGACGGCCTGCGCCGCGACGTCGCGGCGCTGGCGCTGGCCGGGGCCGAACGGCTGCTGGGCCGCGAGGTCGACGCCAAGGTCCATGCGGACCTGCTCGAGCAGCTTGCGGCCGAGATCGAGCGGGCCTGAGCGGAGGCGAGAATGGCTGAAAAGGCAACGATCGCCAGGCCCTATGCGCGAGCCGCTTTCGAGTTCGCCCGCGAGCACGGCCAGCTTCCCCAGTGGTCGGCCCTGCTGGCCTCGGGTGCGGCGGTGGCCGCCGACGGGCGCGTGGCCCGGCTGCTCGGCAGCCCGCACGTGACCGTGGAGGACATGGTCGGGCTGTTCGCCGATGCGGCCGGCCCGGCCGCCGACGAGAACGGGCGCAACTACATCGCGACGCTGGCGCACAACGGCCGGCTCGGCCTGCTGCCGGAAATCATGGCGCAGTACGAGATCCTGCGGGCGGAAGTCGAGAACGTCGTTGACGTGGAGCTGGTTGCCGCCATGCAGGTGGAGCCTGCGCAGCACGAGAGGCTGGTGCAGGCGCTCAAGCGCCGGCTCGGTCGCGAGGTTCGTGTCAGCACGCGCATTGACGCATCGCTAATCGGGGGCGCGGTGGTTCGCGCCGGCGACCTGGTCATCGACGGATCGCTGAGGGGGCGCCTCGCGCGGCTGTCCTCGGCGATGACTGCATAACGAAGGAAAGGATCATGTCCATCAAGGCTTCGGAAATCAGCGACCTGATCAAGGCCCGCATCGAGAAGTTCGACGCGGCGGCCGAGGCGCGCAACGTCGGCACGGTGGTCAGCGTGACCGACGGCATCTGCCGCGTTCACGGCCTCGCCGACGTCGC
>DATHZW010000017.1:0-4748 GCA_035458405.1 Steroidobacteraceae bacterium
CAAGACGTTCCTGGTCATCGACCTGCTGCTGGTGGCCGGGATCCTCTGGTACTTCTTCGGACGCTGAGCGGCGCCTAGCCTCGCGGGTAGCCGAGCGTCTTCAGCGACGCCTCGATCTCCTTGAGCACGGTCGGGTCGTCGATCGTGGCCGGCATGCTCCACTTTTCGCCGTCCGCGATCTTGACCATCGTGCCGCGCAGGATCTTGCCGGAGCGGGTCTTCGGCAGCCGGCTCACCACCTTCGCCTGCTTGAAGGCCGCGACCGGGCCGATCTGCTCGCGCACGCGCGCGACGAGTTCGGCGACGATGTCCTTCTCCGCGCGCTCGACCCCCGCCTTCAACACGATCAGGCCCAGCGGCAACTGGCCCTTCATCTCGTCGTGCACGCCGAACACCGCGCATTCCGCCACGTCCGGGTGGCCGGCGAGGACTTCCTCCATGGCGCCGGTCGACAGCCGGTGCCCGGCGACGTTGATGACGTCGTCGGTGCGGCTCATGATCCACAGGTAGCCGTTCTCGTCCTTGATGCCGGCGTCGCCGGTCAGGTAGTGGCCGGGGAAGGCGGTCATGTAGGCGCTCATGAAGCGCTGGTCGTTGCCCCACAGCGTGGGCAGGCAGCCCGGCGGCAACGGCAGCTTCAGCACGATGCTGCCCAGGTCGCCGCTCGGCGCGTCCTTGCCGTTGTCGTCCAGCACGCGCACGTCGTAGCCGGGCATGGCGACCGCGGGCGATCCGGGCTTGATTTCCAGCTGCTCGATGCCGAGCGGGTTGGCGGCGATGGCCCAGCCGGTCTCGGTCTGCCACCAGTGGTCGATCACCGGCTTGTCGAGCATGGTCCGCGCCCAGTTGAGCGTCTCCGGGTCGCAGCGCTCGCCCGCCAGGAACAGGGCGCTCATGCGCGACAGGTCGTACTTGTGCAGCAGCTTGCCCTCGGGATCCTCCTTGCGGATGGCCCGAAACGCGGTCGGCGCCGTGAACAGCACCTTGATGCGGTGCTCGGAGATCATCCGCCAGAACGCGCCGGCGTCCGGCGTCCCGACCGGCTTGCCCTCGTACATCACCGTCGTGCAGCCGCGCAGCAGCGGGCCATAGACGATGTAGGAATGCCCGACCACCCAGCCGACGTCGGAGGCCGCCCAGTAGACGTCGCCCGGGTCGCAGCCGTAGATGTTGCCCATGCTCCAGTAGAGCGCCACGGCGTGGCCGCCGTTGTCGCGCACGACGCCCTTGGGCTGTCCCGTCGTGCCGGAGGTGTAAAGGATGTAGAGCGGATCGGTGGCGGCGACCGGCACGCAGTCCGCGGGAGTCGCCTGGGCCATCGCGGCGTCCCAGTCGTGGTCGCGTCCGGCGACGAGCGGTGCCTCCGCCTGCGGACGCTGCCGGATGAGGCATCCGTTCGGCTTGTGGCTGCTCAGCCGGATGGCCTCGTCGAGCAGCGGCTTGTAGGCGATGACCCGGTTCGGCTCGATGCCGCAGGACGCGGCGAGGATGAGCTTGGGTTGCGCGTCGTTGATGCGGGTGGCCAGCTCGGGGGCGGCGAAGCCGCCGAACACCACCGAGTGCACGGCGCCGATGCGCGCGCAGGCGAGCATGGCGATCGCGGCCTCGGGGATCATCGGCATGTAGATGAGCACCCGGTCGCCCTTGCCGACGTCGTGGGCGGCCAGCACGCCCGCGAGGCGCGCGACCTCGTCGCGCAACTCGGTGTAGCTGTACTTGCGCTGCTTGCCCGTCAGCGGGCTGTCGTAGATCAGCGCCGTGCGGTCGCCGGCGCCGGCCTCGATGTGCCGGTCCAGGGCGTTGTAGCAGGTATTGAGCTGGCCACCGACGAACCAGTGTCCAACCGGACCCATGGAAGGATCGAAGACCTTCTTCGGCGGCGTGTACCAGTCGATGTCGCGGGCCGCCTCGCCCCAGAAGCCCTCCGGGTCGTCGATCGAACGCCTGTAGATGGAACGATAGTCGGCCATGACTCAGTCTCCTCGACCGCGCCGCCCCGATGACGGCGGTCATTTGGGCCAAAGCTACCTGCCGCCCGTGGTCCTTCGCCATTAGCAATTCCGACTAGGGGTATTCAACACTGCCTGCACCGCCCGCCCGGCATCCGCGGTGCACAATCGGCATCCACGGCAGCCTGCCGGGCGCCACTGTCCGGTCCGCGCCCTGCTAAGGTAGGGTCTCGGCGTCGCCGCCTGCCGGCGCCCGGCGCTGCGCCTTGCCGCGGCACAGACGACCGGGCCCGTGGCGGTGGCTTCCAGGCCGGCGCATCCTCGGGAGGACAGTATCCGTGAGCGTTCCGCACATGCTGGTCCACGACCGTCGCGACAACGTCGGCGTCGTGGTGGTCGAGGGTGTCGAGGCGGGCACCGAGATGCTCTGTGTCGTGACCGAGGACGACTCGGACTTCACGCTCGTCGCGCGCCAGCCGATCCCGATCGGCCACAAGGTGGCGCTCCGCGACCTGCGGTCCGGCGACACGGTCGTCAAGTACGGGCAGGACATCGGCCGCATGGTCGGCGACGCCGCCCGCGGCGAGCACGTCCACGTCCACAACCTCAAGACCAGGCGCTGGTAGGAGCGGAGACCGACATGAGCACCGGCAGGAAGATCTGGGCCTATCGTCGCGAGAACGGCCGCGTCGGCATCCGCAACCACGTCGCCATATTGCCGGTCGACGACATTTCCAACGCGGCCTGCGAGGCGGTTGCCGCACACATACACGGCACGATCGCCTTGCCGCACGCCTACGGGCGGCTGCAGTTCGGCGAGGACCTGGACCTGCACTTCCGCACGATGATCGGCACGGGCGCCAACCCCAACGTTGCCGCCTGCATCGTCATCGGCATCGAGCCAGCCTGGACCCAGAGGATCGTCGACGGCATCGCGGCGACCGGCAAGCCGGTCGCGGGATTCTGGATCGAGAACAACGGCGACATCGCGACGGTTGCCGCCGCCTCGCGCAAGGCCAAGAAATTCGTGCACGGCGCCTCGGAGCAGCTGCGCGTCGAGTGCGACCTGGCCGAGCTGTGGATCGCCGCCAAGTGCGGCGAATCCGACACGACCACCGGGCTGGCATCCTGCCCGACCGTCGGCAACATGTACGACAAGCTGATCCCGCAGGGCATCCATGGCTGCTTCGGCGAGACCACCGAACTCACCGGCGCCGAGCACCTGGCGGCCGCCCGCGCCGCGTCACCCGAGGTGCGCGACAAGTTCATGAGGACCTGGCAGGCCTACCAGGACGAGGTCATCGAGGCGCACAAGACCTCCGACCTCTCCGACAGCCAGCCGACCAAGGGCAACATCGCGGGCGGGCTGACCACGATCGAGGAAAAGGCGCTCGGCAACCTCGAGAAGATCGGCAAGACGGTCAGCTTCATCGACGTGCTCAAGCCGGCCGAGACGCCCGCCCGCGGTCCGGGCCTGTACTTCATGGACACCTCGTCGGCGGCCGCGGAGTGCAACACGCTGCAGGCCGCGGCCGGCTACGTCCTGCACGTCTTCCCGACCGGCCAGGGCAACGTGATCGGCAATCCGATCATGCCGGTGGTCAAGGTGAGCGGGAACCCGAGAACGGTGCGGTTGATGTCGGAGCACATCGACCTCGACGTGTCGGGGATAGTGCGCCGCGAGATCACCATCGACCAGGCGGGCGACGCGCTGATCGAGATGATCGTACGCACCGCGAACGGCCGGATGACCTCGGCCGAGGCCCTGGGACATCGCGAGTTCGTGATGACCAAGCTCTACCGCAGCGCCTGAAGGCGCGTGATGACGACGGGCCGGTCGCCTGACGATCGCTACGACCTGCTGGTGATCGGCGGCGGCATCAACGGCTGTGGAGTCGCGCGCGATGCGGCGGGGCGGGGGCTGAGCGTGCTGCTTTGCGAGCAGCACGACCTGGCCGGGCACACTTCGTCGGCCAGCACCAAGCTGATCCATGGCGGGCTGCGCTACCTCGAGTACTACGAGTTCGGGCTGGTAAGGAAGTCGCTGCAGGAACGCGAACTGCTGCTCGCGGCGGCGCCGCATATCATGTGGCCGATGCGCTTCGTCCTGCCTCACGATTCGCACCTGCGTCCCGCCTGGCTGATCCGGCTGGGACTGCTCCTTTACGATCACCTCGCCCGGCGCAATCGCCTGGCCGGCTCGCGCGCGGTGGACCTGGGCACCCACCCCGCTGGCGCCGCCCTCGACCCCCGGTTCCGCCGCGGATTCGAGTATTCGGACGGCTGGGTCGACGACGCGCGGCTGGTCGTGTTGAACGCGCTGGACGCGCGCGAGCGCGGCGCCCGCGTGCTCACCAGGACGCGCTGCGAGAGCATCCGCCGTGAGGCTGGCGAGTGGCGTGTGACGCTCCAGGCCGCGGATGGCGCCCGCAGTGATCTCGGGGCCCGGACCGTCGTCAACGCCACCGGTCCCTGGGCGTCGCGCTTCCTGCGCGATCGCTCTCCGGTCAGCAGCGACAAGGGCGTGCGCCTCATCCAGGGCAGTCACATCGTCGTACCTGCGCTCTTCGACCATCCCTATGCCTACATCTTCCAGGGGCCGGATCGCCGGATCATCTTTGCGATCCCCTATGAGCATGACTACACGCTGATCGGCACCACGGACGTCGAGCACGACGAGGACCCGGAGGTGCCCGCGCGCATCGACCCAGAGGAGGTCGCCTACCTCTGCGACATGACCAACCGCTACTTCCGCAAGCAAATCACGCCCGCTGAAGTCGTGTGGAGCTACTCGGGCCT
>DATHZW010000018.1:0-3762 GCA_035458405.1 Steroidobacteraceae bacterium
ATTTCGCGGCGCTGGCAAGCATCACCTCGGAAGACCCTAGCTCGGCAGCGCAGGGAGGAGACCTGGGCTGGACCGGGCCGGGCTCCTTCGTACCCGATTTCGACGAGGCGCTCGGCAAGCTCCAGGAAAACGAGATCAGCCAGCCGTTCCGCACGCAGTACGGGTGGCACATCGTGCAGATGCTCGGCAAGCGTTTCCACGACCAGAGCGACGAAGTCCGCAGGCGGCGCGTGCTGACGGCGCTGCGCGAGAGCAAGGTCGACGAGGAAACGGAACTCTGGCTGCGCCGCCTGCGCGACGAAGCCTACGTCGAATACCGCAGCATGTAGGATCGCCCGGCCGCCCGGCCCGGGGATCGATCACGGGGGTCTTGGATGACAGTGCCTCGCCTCGTGCTGACCTCGGGCGAGCCCGCGGGCGTCGGTCCGGAGCTGTGCCTCGCCGTTGCCGCCCGCGACTGGCCTTGTGCGCTGGTAGTCGCCGGCGACCCGGCAATGCTCGGTTCAAGGGCCCGTGACCTGGGGCTGGCCATGGAACTCGAGCCCTACGACCCGGGCGTCGAGCCGCGCGCCCATCGCGCGGGCCGGATGCAGGTCCTCGCGCGGCCGCTGGCCAGCCCTTGCCGGCCTGGCCAACCCGATCCCGCCAACGCGCCATATGTGCTCGAGTTGCTCGACGCGGCTCTTGACGGCTGCATCGGCGGCGAGTTCGCGGCCATGGTCACGGCGCCGGTGCACAAGGGCGTGATCAACGACGCGGGAGTGGCTTTCTCCGGACACACCGAATACCTCGCAGCGCGAACCGGTTGCGAACGCCCGGTCATGCTGCTTGTCGCCGGTTCCTTGCGCGTCGCGCTGGCAACCACCCACCTGCCGTTGCGTGCCGTGCCGGATGCCCTCGACGTGCCGCTGCTGCTGGACACGCTGGCCGTGCTCGATCAGGGCCTGAAGTCGCGCTTTCGCATTGCCTCCCCGCGGATTCTGGTCTGCGGCCTGAATCCGCATGCCGGCGAATCCGGCCACCTCGGCCGCGAGGAAATCGAGGTGATCGAACCGGCAGTCTTGGCTGCGCGCCAGCGCGGGATCGATGCCCGCGGCCCCCTGCCGGCCGACACGGCCTTCACGCCCGCGTCGCTCGCCTCCGCGGACGCGGTGCTGGCCATGTTCCACGACCAGGGGCTTCCGGTGCTGAAACACGCGGGCTTCGGCCGGGGTGTCAACGTCACGCTCGGCCTGTCCATCATCCGGACATCGGTCGACCACGGCACGGCCCTCGACCTGGCAGCGAGCGGTCGCGCCGACTGCGGCAGCCTGGTGGCCGCACTCGAACTCGCCTGCGGGATGGTTTCTTGAATCACCGCGCGCGCAAGCGTTTCGGCCAGCATTTCCTGCACGACCGCGGCGTCATCGGCAGGATCGTCGAGGCAATCGATCCGCGGCCGGGACAACGGCTGGTGGAGATCGGCCCCGGACTGGGCGCATTGACCGCGCCCCTGCTGCAGCGTGCGGGGCGGGTCGAGGTCATCGAGATCGACCGCGACGTCATCCCGCTGCTGCAGAAGCGCTGCGAAGGACTCGGTGAGCTGGTCGTGCACAATGCCGACGTCCTGCGGGTGGATTTCACCCTGATGGCGGGCGACGGTCCGCCGCTGCGGGTCTGCGGCAACCTGCCCTACAACATCTCGACGCCCCTGCTCTTCCACCTGCTGGCGGCGAAGGGCGCCGTCCAGGACATGCACTTCATGCTGCAGAAGGAGGTGGTCGACCGGATGGCAGCGGCGCCGGGCGGCAAGGACTATGGGCGCCTGACGGTCATGCTGGCCGCGGCATGCCGGGTCGAGCGCCTGTTCAAGGTCGGTGCCGGCGCGTTCTCCCCGCCGCCCAGGGTGGAATCGGCAGTAGCCCGCCTGCTCCCGCTGCAGGCACCGCCGTTTCCGCTGCCGGACCCGGAACGCTTCGCCCGCGTTGTCCAGGCGTCATTTTCGATGCGGCGCAAGACCCTGCGCAACTCCTTGCGCGGGGTCGTGGATGAGTCCGGTTTCTCCAGCACCGGAATCGATCCTTCGCGGCGCGCCGAAACGCTCAGTCCGGCGGAGTTCGCGGCCCTCGCGGCAACGCCGGCGCCGGCACTGGACGTATAATCGGCCACTGAGGGCCACGGCCGACCCACACGGAGCCTGCGATGGGTGCGTATTCGAAGATCCTGCTGGTGATCGACCTCACCCAGGAAAGCGAGCAGATTGCGGCCCGCGCGCGCGCGGTCGCTGCGAGTTGCGGCGCAGAACTGTCGCTGCTGCACGTCGTCGAGTACGTCCCCGTCGAACCGATGGGAGAGACGCTGCTGCCGGCGGTGCAGATCGAGGAGGAACTGGTGGCCCGCGCCACGGAGCGACTGGCGGCGCTGGCCGCCAGGCTGGGCCTCGACTCGGCGCCCCGCAACGTGGCCACCGGCAACATCAAGGCCGAGATCGTGCGTGCGGCCCAGGAACAGGACATCGACCTGATCATCCTCGGCAGCCGCGAGCGGCACGGACTGTCGATCATGGTGAACTTCACCGAGGACACCGTGCTTCACGCTGCGCCCTGCGACGTGCTGGCCGTACGGCTGCGCTAACCTCGCGCCCGTCACACAAATCGGAAACCGTATGACCATGAATCCCGGCCGCCATAGCATTTCCGTGGACGTCGACACGCACTACCTGGAGCAGCAGTCGAGCCCCCGTGAGGGCAGGTTCGTGTTCGCCTACACGATCACGATCCGCAACGACGGCGAGGTCCCGGCCCGGCTCCTGAAGCGCCGCTGGCTGATCACGGATGCCAACGGCAAGGTGCAGGAGGTCCGTGGCGAGGGCGTCGTCGGCGAGCAGCCGTACCTGAAGCCGGGACAGGGCTTCCGGTACACGTCTGGTGCCGTCCTCGAGACGCCGGTCGGCGCGATGGAGGGCAGCTACGAGATGCTGGCCGACGACGGCGTGAGCTTCGATGCGCCCATTGCGGCCTTCACCCTGGCGATGCCCGGGACCATCCATTAGGGCGCCCGCGACCTGATGGCCGTCTATGCGATCGGCGACGTGCAGGGCTGTCTCGACGAGCTGCACGGGCTGCTCGAGCGGCTGTGCTTCGACCCGCGGCGCGACCAGCTGTGGCTGACGGGCGACCTGGTAAACCGCGGCCCCGATTCGCTGGGCACCCTACGGTTCGTCCGCGGGCTGGGCGACTCCGCCGTCACCGTGCTGGGCAATCACGACCTGCACCTGCTGGCGATCGCGGCGGGGCATGGCGGGTCGGGCCAGGACCCGGGTACCCGCCAGGTGCTCGCCGCCGCCGATTGTGATGAGCTCCTGCAGTGGCTTGCGTCACGGCCGCTGCTTCATCGCGATCGGGCCCTGGGCTGGATGATGGTGCATGCAGGGCTGGTTCCCGACTGGGACGCCGACACCGCGGAAGCCTGCGCGGGAGAGGTTGGCGAGGCCCTGGCGACGGATCCGGCCGCTGTCTTCGCGCAGATGTACGGCAACGAGCCCAGCCGCTGGTCGCCTGCGCTCGAGGGCGGCGACAGGCTGCGCTTCATCATCAACTGCTGCACGCGCCTGCGCTACGTCGATGCCGGCGGAGCCATGCTGCTGCGATTGAAGGGTCCCCCCGAGGAGGCACCCGCCGTGGCCGTGCCGTGGTTCAGGCACCCCGCGCGGGCGACCGCGAACGAGAGGATCGTCTTCGGCCACTGGTCCACGCTGGGTTACCTGCGCGAGAACGGCGTTGC
>DATHZW010000019.1:0-6003 GCA_035458405.1 Steroidobacteraceae bacterium
CGGTGCCTGGCACCTCTTGCGCTAGACTGCCGACCTCGCAACAGGCAGCCGACTTCCCAAGTGCCAGCAGAACGCCAGATCCAGCCCGATGCCGTCCGCGCCTTTGACCGGGACTGCCGAAGATGCCCGCGCCTTGCCGAATTCCTGGTCGACGTGCGAAGCCGGCAGCCGGCCTACCATGCACGGCCGGTGCCGTCCTTTGGCGATCCCCGGGCCCGGCTGCTGATCGTCGGGCTCGCGCCCGGCATGCACGGCGCCAACCGCACCGGCCGGCCGTTCACCGGCGATCACGCCGGAATCCTGCTCTTCCGGACGCTGTACGAGCAGGGCTTCGCCAGCGGCCCGGAATCGACTTCCACGGACGACGGGCTGACGCTGCGGGATTGCCGGATCACCAACGCCGTGCGCTGCCTGCCGCCCGCGAACAAGCCGACGCCCGCCGAAGTGCGGGAGTGCAACCCGTACCTCGGCTGGGAACTGGAGAAACTCCCGGAGAAGGCTGCGGTGCTGGCGCTGGGCGCCGTCGCCCACGCGGCGGTGCTGAAGGCCTATGGCTTGCGCGCGTCTTCCGCGCGTTTCGCCCATGCGGCGACTCACGCGCTGCCGGGCGGACGGCGGCTGGTCGACTCCTACCATTGCAGCCGGTACAACACCCAGACCCGGCGGCTGACTCCCGCCATGTTTGCCGACGCCGTGTCCCTGGCACGAGAATGGGCCCAGCGCTGATTGCAGCACCGGGGCCTCCTTGACTGACTTCGACTCCAAGGCATTTGTCGCCAGCCTGCCGCAGCGGCCGGGCGTGTACCGCATGCTCGACGACCAGGGCAGGGTGATCTACGTCGGCAAGGCCAGGAGCCTGCGATCGCGGGTCGCCAGCTATTTCCGCGCCGACCAGGTGAGTCCCAAGGTCATGGCCCTGGTGCAGTGCATCGCGGGGATCGAGGTCACGGTCGCCAGTTCCGAGACCGAGGCGCTGCTTCTCGAGTACAACCTGATCAAGGAGCACCGGCCCCGCTACAACGTGATCCTGCGGGACGACAAGAGCTTTCCCTACCTGCACCTTTCGGCCCACGCATTCCCGCGGCTGTCGTTCTACCGCGGCACCCGCAAGGTTGCCGGCCGGCTGTTCGGGCCTTACCCGGACTCGCGGGCGGTGCGCTCCACCATGCACCAGCTCCACAAGCTTGTCCGGATCCGTGGCTGCAAGGACAGTTATTTCGCGAGCCGCAGCCGGCCTTGCCTGGAGCACCAGATCGGCCGCTGCACGGCGCCCTGCGTCGGCCTGGTCAGCCAGGAAGAGTACGCAGGCGACGTCGAGGCGGCGGTGATGGTGCTGGAGGGCAGGAGCGCCGAACTCTCCTCGCGACTGACGGCGCAGATGGAGCGGGCGGCGGAAACGCTCGAGTTCGAGCAGGCCGCGGCGCTGCGCGACCAGCTCGCGGCCCTGGCGAAGCTGCAGGCGCAACAGTTCGTCAGCTCCACGAAGGGTGTCCGAACCGACGCGGACGTGCTGGCGATCGCCACCAGTGGACCCGAGACCTGTGTCTCGCTGACCTTCATTCGCGGCGGCCGCAGCCTCGGGGCGACCCACTTCTTTCCGCGCGCGCTGGTCAGCGAACCCGAGGAGGTGCTTTCCGCCTTCATCGCCCAGCATTACCTGGCGCGTGAAGCGCCGCCGCAGATCCTGACTTCGGTGGCGGTGCCGGACGCGGAAGTCCTCGAGTCAGCACTTGCCGAGAGGACGGGAAGACGCGTCGTGATCCGGCACGCCCGCAAGGGGCTGAAGGCTCGATGGGTGGAGCTGTGCCGGCAAAACGCCGCCAATGCCCTCGAAATGAAGGTCTCGAGCCGTGCCAGCATTCGCGAGCAGCTCGACGGGCTGCGAGAGGCCTTGCACCTCGAGCGCACCCCGTTGCGGCTGGAGTGCTTCGACGTCAGCCATACCCAGGGCGAGGCGACGGTCGCCTCATGCGTGGTCTTCGGCCCGGAGGGTCCGGTCAAGCAGGAGTACCGGCGCTTCAACATCGAGGGCGTCGAGCCCGGCGACGACTACGGGGCCTTGCGGCAAGCGGTGCTGCGCAGGTTCCGCCGGATCAAGGCCGGGGAAAGCCCGATGCCGGACGTGCTGCTGATCGACGGGGGGCCGGGCCAGCTGGCGCAGGCGGCGGCGGTACTCGAGGAACTGGACATCGCGCCCGCAGCCGTGGTCGGCGTGGCCAAGGGTGCAGACCGCCGGGCGGGACAGGAGCGGCTGTTCTTGTTGGGCGATGAGGCGCCTTCTATACTCCCGCCGGATTCCAGGGCCCTGCACCTCATCCAGCGCATTCGCGACGAGGCACATCGCTTTGCGATCACCGGCCACCGGCGCAGCCGCGGGAAGTCGCGGCAATCTTCCATCCTCGAGACGATTCCGGGGCTGGGCCCGGCACGGCGTCGCGGCCTGCTCAAGCACTTCGGCGGGCTGCAGGGAGTGCTCCGGGCGGGGGTCGAGGACCTGATGGCCGTGCGGGGCATCAGCCGCGTTCTCGCCGAGACCGTGTACGATCACCTGCACCCGGGCTCAAGATGACGCACCCCTACACCATACCGAACCTGCTGACTGCGCTGCGGATAGCAATGATCCCGGCGGTCGTGGTGCTGTTTTTCCTGCCTTACACCTGGGCCGACATGGCCTGCGGACTGATGTTCGCCCTGGCCGGCATCACCGATTCCTTCGACGGTTACCTGGCCAGGAGGCTGGGCCAGGTGTCACCGCTGGGCGAATTCCTCGACCCGGTGGCCGACAAGCTGATCGTCGCCACGGCGCTGGTGCTGATCGTGAGCCGCGACCCGCACTGGTTCATAACGCTCACGGCCGCGGTGATCATCGGCCGGGAGATCGCGATTTCGGCGCTCCGCGAGTGGATGTCGGAGATCGGCTCGAGGCACAAGGTGGCCGTCTCGGGACTCGGGAAATTCAAGACCATCGTGCAGATCGTCGGCCTTTCCATGATGCTGTTCCGCCAGGATCTCCTGTTCCTGCCCATCTACAACATCGGCCTCGCCCTGACGGTGCTGGCCGCAGCGCTGACGCTGTGGTCCATGGCCGCCTACCTGAAGCTGGCCTGGCCCGACCTCAGGAGCATGAATCGAGCTTGACAGCCGTTGGCCCGTCCTTAAAATCCTCGGGCTGACCATTGGGTCCAGGGCGGGAATAGCTCAGTTGGTAGAGCGCAACCTTGCCAAGGTTGAGGTCGCGAGTTCGAGCCTCGTTTCCCGCTCCAGTTTTCGCGTGAACCCCGGGACGGCCTCCCGGGGTTTCTGTTATAAGAACACCCGTTGGCTAGGTGGCAGAGTGGTCATGCAGCGGCCTGCAAAGCCGTGTACGCCGGTTCGATTCCGACCCTAGCCTCCACCATTTCCGCCTGTCGCGGCCTCAGTCCGGCATGGGCGTCATCTGCCCGGCCAGCGCGTCCTCGAAACCGAGGTTGCGCAGGTCGCGGATCCGCTGCGGGTAGAGGATGCCGTCGAGGTGGTCGACCTCGTGCTGGACGACCCGGGCGTGGAAACCCTCGACCTCGCGATCGACAGGGGCGCCGCTGGCGTCGCGCCCCTGGTAACGCAGCCGCCGAAATCGCGGAACGAGTCCGCGCAAGCCGGGCACCGACAGGCAGCCTTCCCAGCCGTCGTCCATGGCATCGCCAACCGGGGTGAGCACCGGGTTGATGAGCACGGTGTAAGGCACTGGTTGCACATGGGGATAGCGCGGATTGGAAGTGACTTCGAAGATCACGACGCGCAGCCCGACGCCAATCTGCGGTGCGGCAATCCCGGCCCCGCTGAGCGCGCGCATGGTGTCATCCATGTCGGCAATGAGGGCGTGCAGTGCACCGGTGTCAAATTGGGTGACCGGCGCGGCCACTTCCCGCAGCAACGGGTGCCCCATCTTCAGTACTTCACGAATAGCCATGCTCGCAGTGTAGATCCGTGGCGCGCCTACGGAAATCCTCAGGGCTGCGATGAAAATCCGGACGCGGGGAGGGCGGCGAAGCGGCTAGATTGCACCGAGGCCGCAGGGTGCGGCCGTTAGGGATGTCACTAGTCCTGCTGGAGGGAATCCGCATGAAATCCTGGAAGCTCCTGGCGGCAACGGCCGCCGCAACCATGCTCGCGATCGGCACGGCCCAGGCGGGCGACGCCGCCGCGGGGAAAGCCAAGGCCGAGGCCTGCGCCGACTGCCATGAAGCCGCGGACTTTGCCGGCGAGGATGTCGGGGCGCTGACGCAGATGATCAAGGACGTGGTCGCCGGCAAGACCAAGCACAAGGCGAAGGTCACGATCTCGGAGGCGGATGCAGCCGACATTGCCGCCTACTGGGCAGCCGGCTGAGGGGTGCCGGGGAGCGCTGGACGACGGCCGGCCCTGAGCCGGCCGTTGCCGCGCCTGGAATCATGAATGGGTCGTAAATTATCTAGAGACTGTTTTATATATAGTTAATAAGCACTTGAAAATAAAGATGTAAAGAGCTCTCAGAAGTGTGATCTTGATGTCAACAAGATCGGCAGGTTTCGCTGGCTATTCGATCGACCAGACCGAGCCAGGCGGGATGCCAATTCGGTTGTCCAGGGCCAGCTGAGACCGCCGGCGGAAACACCCAGGAATAGGCATACTTTGGCCGGCCCCCTTGCTGCTCGCAGTAAGCCCCGGTGGCGGAACTGGTAGACGCTGCGGACTTAAAATCCGCTGGGAGCAATCCCATACAGGTTCGATTCCTGTCCGGGGCACCAACAACAATTGCCGAGTCTTGAGCCGTTCGCCTCGCTGCCTGAGTGAGGCGTCAGTTTCTGTGACGCCCCGGTTAAGCCGCCAGATGGCGGCAGACAGCTTCCATTGGGCCAATCAGGGATCGTCCACTCAAGCTGAGGCGGACTCGCCGTGGCACATGGGGCTCGGCTCAGGGGCTGCAACAACCGTCTCCCGGGTCATACCTAGACGAAACAGTGCGCTAAATCGTGTAAGCAACTGACTATTATTTCGTTAGTCCCGAATGCCGTTTTGTCGGGTTGTGGCCAGCGCCCGAGATGGGACCGAAGTGAGGTGCGACGGGGGGGCGAATTCGGGCGGCGGAGGCCGAAGTCTGTCCGTTTGCGCGCGCGCGTAGGCCCGGCGGCGGCGCCTGCACGGCCCGTCTGGCAACCGGACGGGCCTTCGAAGCAGCCCCTGCGGCCTCCCGGCCCCGATTGCCCGACCCCGGAGAGCTAGGCCCAGGGAGGCGGTAGAGCTGCCGTCCAGAGCCTGCCCCTACCGGAAGCGCCAGTTCAAGGCTTCGCGGGCCCGTCGTGGCCTGCGGAGCGGGCCCGGGGCATCCCCCCTTCGGCAAGCTCCGGCCCGCGTTCCCTCGGAGGGGCCGAACCCCGGCCGAAGCCCGCAAACGCGACGAAGCGAGCCGCTGCTGCGACGAGCAACGACGCGGCAGCGGCTCGCAGCCGCTTCGCAGCGCTAACATTTCCGTCAGACGAGACCGGACCTGCGCGGAGCGCGAGATGAAACCTGCAGCGACGACACACCGTGGCCACTTCGGCACCGTACTCTGGCTCGCCGCGGTCGCCCTCGGCGGCTGCAGCCATGCCGGACTGCCGTCCGCGGCGGCTCGTGCTGGCGACGCGGCGGGGACGGCTTGGGCCGCGCCCGCGGAAGGGCTGGAACCGGCCAGCGGCGCCGCGCCGCTGCAGTTGCGCCTCGAGCTCGTACCGGGAATCGGCTCGATCAGCCTCCGCGAAGTCGTCGGCACCGACCGGTTCAGCGTGAAGCTGAGGCTCGATCGCGAACTCCGGGGATTCCGCTCGGTGCTGGACGCCGCGTCCTGCCAGGCGGACGTCGAATGGCGCCTCCGGTACGGCGCTGCCGCCGGCCGTGAAGACCGTTTCAACCCTCGGGCGCGTCGCGACATCTGAACGAAGGCCACCAGCCGGCACGGACCGGCCACACCCAGGGAGCGTTGCCGTGAACCTTACCGAGAGATCG
>DATHZW010000020.1:0-3045 GCA_035458405.1 Steroidobacteraceae bacterium
GTTGCTGACCAGGATGGCGAGCAGGACGCCGGTCACCGCCAGCCAGGTGACGGCGACTTCCCGGAAAACGTAGCGGTCGAGGATTCGGAACAATTCGGGTCCACAACGGCGCCGATCAGCGAGGCGCGTTTTCGTCTAGACTACACTCACCATAACCGGGCGGCGGCAGCCTTTCTGCCCAACCGCCGGGACGTACGTTAAACCAGTGCCGCCGCCGTCTCAACGCGATCCATTGGTCGCCAGCGGCGTGGCCCACTCAGGGGATGGACTGACATGCAGTTTCACGCGACCCGCTCCTCCGCCGCCAGCCAGAGGACCGCCTGTGCGGTCGTCGGCATATACGAGAAGGGCGAACTCTCGGCCGCCGCCAATGCGCTCGACCAGAAGAGCGGCGGCCTCATCAGGCGAGTCATCAAGCGCGGCGACTTCAGTGGCAAGGCTGCCACGGTGCTGCCGATCGCCGAGGTCCCGGGCGCACCGGCCGAGCGGGCGCTGCTCGTCGGCCTGGGCGCTCGCGCCGATTTCAACCGCAAGGCCTACCGGCGCGCCGTGGCCGCGGCCACCGACTGGCTGGCCAGGAGCGGCGCCCGCGACGCCGTCTTCTACCTGTCGCAGGAGCACATCCCGGATGTGGACGCCTATTACGCCGCCCGCTTCGCCGCGGAGTCGGTGGCCGCCACCCTGTACCGCATTCCGGACCTCAAGAGCGGCAAGAAGCCCCCGCAGCCCAAGCTGGCGCGCGTCGGCGTCGCCGTCGGGGACAAGGGCGAACTGGCGCCGGCCCGCCGCGGCCTGAACGACGGCCAGGGAATCGCCGCGGGCATGGCGCTGACGCGCGACCTCGGCAACCTGCCGGCCAACGTCTGCACGCCCACCTACCTCGCCTCGCGTGCCCGCCAACTGGCCCGTGACCACAAGCAGGTTCGCACCAGGATCCTCGACGAGGCGGACCTGAAGCGGCTGAAGATGGGCTCCTTCCTGTCGGTGACCCGCGGCTCCGAGCAACCGCCCAAGCTGATCGTCATGGAGTACCGCGGTGGCAAGACCTCGGAAGCCCCGGTCGCGCTGGTCGGCAAGGGCGTCACTTTCGATTCGGGCGGCATCTCGCTGAAGCCCGGCCTCGGCATGGACGAAATGAAGTTCGACATGGGCGGTGCAGCCAGCGTCTTTGGCGCCATCCAGGCGTTGGCGACCATCGGTGCCAGGCTCAACGTGGTCGGGGTGATCCCGGCCTGCGAGAACATGCCCAGCGGCCGCGCGACGAAGCCGGGCGACATCGTCACGTCGATGTCGGGCAAGACCATCGAGGTGCTGAACACGGACGCCGAGGGCCGTCTCATCCTCTGCGACGCGATCACCTACTCACGCAAGTTCAAGCCGCGCGCGGTGGTGGACATCGCCACGCTGACCGGCGCCTGCGTCATCGCGCTGGGGGCCCACTATTCCGGGCTGTTCTCCAACGACGAGGGGCTGGCCCAGGACCTCGATGCGGCCGGGCGGCGTGCCGACGACCGTGCCTGGCACATGCCCATCGCCGAGGAGTACGCAGAACAGCTGAAGAGCAACTTCGCCGACATGGCCAACATCGGCGGGCGCGAGGCGGGAGCGGTCACCGCGGCATGCTTCCTGTGGAAGTTCACGGACGGACTCAAGTGGGCGCACCTCGACATTGCCGGTACGGCCTGGCTGCCGGGCGCCAAGAAGGGCGGCACGGGCCGCCCGGTCCCGCTGCTGGTGGACTGGCTGCTGAGCCAGGCCTGAAAACCCGTGCCGACGCCGCGCGTCACGTTCTATGTCCTGCAGGAAGCGGGCAGTGACGCGCGGCTGAAGTTTGCCTGCAGGCTGGTCGAAAAGGCCTTCGCCCAGGCCAACCGGGTCGTGGTCCGCTGCGCATCGCCGGACGATGCGCGCGAGTTCGACGACAGGCTCTGGCGCTTCAGCGACCAGAGCTTCGTCCCGCACGAGCTCGTCCCACCCGGCGCGGAGGACGCCGCCCCGGTCATCGTGCGTGCCGACGGCGCCCCGGTGCTGCCCGCCGACGTGCTCGTAAACCTGGGCGACGGCGTACCGGAGTGGTGCATGGGCTTCGAGCGCGTCGCGGAGATACTCGACGCCAGCGAGGAATGCCGCCGCTCGGGCCGGGAGCGCTTCCGCCACTACCGCGCACAGGGCGTGGAGCCGGAGACGCACAACCTTGGGACAGTGTGATGGACAAGACCAGCGACGATGACATCCCGATCCTGACGGACGTGGTTGAACTGCGGGCCTCCAACGGTTCGACCGGGGTCTATCAGGCCGCCGTCGGCGACCCGGCCGAGCAGACTGGCATTCACTCGGTCGAGGAACTGGCCGCGCTGCAGGCGGACCTGGTGGCCCGCACCCTGAACCTGACGGACGAGTTGCTCCACGGCGCCGCCCACGAGGTCGAGGGCGTGCTGTTCGAGCGCGTCCTCGACCGCCTGCGCTCGGCGCTTCCCGACATCGTGGCGCACGCCCTGCGCGAGCACCTGAACCCCGAAGACGGCTGATCCACGGCGCCGAGGCGGCGCTGCGCGGGGCCGGGTGCCCCGGCCCTGTCTTGTATACTGCGTCTTTGCCACCCGGCCCCTACACTCCAATGGACAAGACCTACTCGCCGCAGGACATCGAGCAGCGCGTCTACGCGACCTGGGAGCGGAGCGGCTGCTTCGCCACGACCGGGAACGGCCCGGCCTACTGCATCGTCATCCCGCCGCCCAACGTCACGGGCACGCTGCACATGGGGCACGCGTTCCAGGACACGATCATGGACGCGCTGACCCGCTACCACCGCATGCTCGGCGAGGATGCGCTGTGGCAGCCGGGCACCGACCACGCCGGCATCGCGACGCAGATGGTGGTGGAACGCCAGCTGAATGCGGAGGGCATGACCCGCCACGAACTGGGTCGTGAAAGATTCGTCGAGCGCGTCTGGCAGTGGAAGGAACAATCCGGCGGCACGATTTCCCGCCAGCTCAGGCGGCTGGGTGCATCGGTCGACTGGGAGCGGGACCGGTTCACGATGGA
>DATHZW010000021.1:0-2125 GCA_035458405.1 Steroidobacteraceae bacterium
GCAGTCTCGGCCACGGCGGTGGGCGCGGCCGACGACGGCGACAGGGCGGGCTCCGGTGCGCCGGCGCCCGTGCCGGCGCCCGGATCCTGCAGCAGGTCGGGCCGCAGGTAGACCGCGACCAGTGCCGCTGCAAGGCCCAGCGCCACCCAGGGCGAGGCCCACCGGATCCATCCGAGAAAATTCTTCATAGAGTCTTCATAGAGCGGCCCGAACTTCCCTTGCCAGCCGGCTTGTGCGGTGCATGAACACTCCCGCGGCTGCGTGTATAATGCGCAATCCCTCAGAGGAACGAAAACGGAGCCGTGTGGGGACCTCCAGATACGGCTCTGAGTGTTGTTGTGGGCTGAAGTTCATCCAGGGGTGAGCTGATGAGCGAGCACGTTGACAAGGGTCGTCGGCAACTGCTGACGGCGGCGACGGCCCTGACGGGCGCGGTGGGAGCCGCGTTCGCCGCGGCGCCCTTCCTGGCTTCCTGGAAGCCGAGCGCCCGGGCCAAGGCGCTGGGCGCGCCGGTGGAGGTGGACATCTCCAAGCTGGAAGTCGGCGCCATGCTCAAGGTCGAGTGGCGCGGCAAGCCCGTGTATATCGTGCACCGAAGCCAGGAGATGGTCGCCCAACTGCCCGGGATGGACGACCGCCTGGCCGACCCCGGTTCCGAGGCCTCCGACCAGCCCGACTACGCGCAGAACAAGACGCGCTCCATCCGGCCCGAGTACCTGGTGGTGCTCGGCGTCTGCACCCACCTGGGCTGCGCCCCCATGGGCCGTTTCACATCCGGCGATGCGGAACTTGGCGCCGACTGGCCGGGCGGCTTCTACTGCCCCTGCCACGGCTCGAAGTTCGATCTCGCCGGGCGCGTGTTCAAGGGCGTGCCGGCCCCGACGAACATGGCGATTCCGCCCTATGCTTTCGCCGACGATAACCACGTCCTGGTCGGCCAGGACAAGTCGAGGGCCGCGTGATGGCGAACGAAGCGACATCGGCCGCCGCTGCAGGCGGGCGCATGAAGGCGCTGCTGGGCTGGATCGACGACCGGTTCCCGCTGACGCAGATGTGGAACGAGCAGTGGGGCAAGTACTACGCCCCGAAGAACCTCAACAACTGGTACTACTTCGGCTCGCTGTCGCTGTTCGTGCTGGTGCTGCAGATCCTCACCGGCATCTTCCTGACGATGAACTACAAGCCCGCCGCCGCGGAGGCCTTCGGCTCGGTCGAGTACATCATGCGGGACGTCGAGTGGGGCTGGCTGATCCGCTACCTGCACTCGACCGGCGCGTCGGCGTTCTTCGTCGTCGTCTACCTGCACATGTTCAGGGCCATGCTCTACGGGTCCTACCGCAAGCCCCGCGAGCTGCTGTGGATCTTCGGCATGGTCATCTACCTGGTGCTCATGGGCGAGGCCTTCTTCGGCTACCTGCTGCCCTGGGGCAACATGTCCTACTGGGGCGCGCAGGTCATCGTGTCGCTGTTCGGCACGCTGCCGGTCATCGGCAGCGGGCTGGTCGAGTGGATCCGCGGCGACTTCTACATCTCCGACATCACGCTGAACCGCTTCTTCGCCCTGCACGTCATCGCCTTGCCGCTGGTGCTCATCTTCCTGGTGGTCGCGCACCTGCTGGCGCTGCACGAGGTTGGCTCGAACAACCCGGACGGTATCGAGGTCAAGAAGAACAAGGGCCCGGACGGCCATCCGCTGGACTCGATCCCCAGCCACCCGTACTACTCCGTCAAGGACCTCATGGGCCTGGCTTCCTTCCTGGTGCTGTTCTGCGGCGTCGTGTTTTTCGCGCCGGCATTCGGCGGCCTGTTCCTCGAGGCGCCGAACTTCGAGCCGGCCAATCCGATGCAGACGCCGCCGCACATCGCGCCGGTGTGGTACTTCACGCCGTTCTACGCGATGCTGCGCGCGGTGCCCGCCTTCTTCGGCACCCAGATCTGGGGCGTCCTGGTCATGGGCGCGGCCATCGTGCTGCTGTTCTTCCTGCCGTGGCTCGACCGCGCGCCGGTCAAGTCCATTCGCTATCGCGGGCCTCTCTACAAGGTCGGGCTGGCGCTGTTCGTCGTCTGCTTCGTGACGCTCGGTTACTGCGGCCTCAAGCCGGCGGTCGAGCCGTTCAAGACCCTG
>DATHZW010000022.1:0-2337 GCA_035458405.1 Steroidobacteraceae bacterium
GATCAGTTCCTCCTGGTCGATGGGCGTCTCGAGGCCGCGCCGCAGCGCCTGCTTGACGCGCTCGTACAGCTGCTCCAGCAGCGAGGCCTTCCAGGAGTTCCACAGCCGCGGGTTGGTGCCGCGCACGTCGGCCACGGTCAGCACGTACAGGTAGTCGAGGTGTGTCTGGTCGCCGACCTGCCGCGCGAACTCCTGGATCACCTGCGGGTCGGCGATGTCGCGCTTCTGCGCCGTGACCGACAGCACCAGGTGGTGGCGCACCAGCCAGGCCACGAGACGCGCGTCGTAGCGGGACAGGCCCTGCTCGAGGCAGAAGGCCTCGGCATCCACGGCGCCCAGCTCGGAGTGGTCGCCGCCACGGCCCTTGGCGAGGTCGTGGAACAGTGCAGCCAGGTAGGCGACCTCCGGCTTCGGCAGGCTCCTGAAGATCTGCGACAGCTTCGGGAACTCGTGGTCATAGCGCTCCAGCGCCAGGCGCCGCAGGTTGGAGACCACGAACAGCGTGTGCGCGTCCACGGTGTAGGCGTGAAACAGGTCGTACTGCATCCGCCCGACGATGCGGCCGAAGGCGGGGATGTAGCGCCCCAGCACGCCGTAGAGGTTCATCCGGCGCAGCTGGTGGGTGACGCCGGCGGGGGCGCGCAGCAGCTCCAGGAACAGGCGGTGGTTGCGCGGGTTCTGCCGGAACTCCTCGTCGATCAGCCACAGGTGGCGGGTCACCAGGCGGATGGTCTCGGCGCGCACGCCGCGCAGCTGCGGGTTGTTCTGCAGCACCACGAACAGCTCCAGCAGGGCCGACGGCTGGCGTACGAAGACCTCCTGGGAGGTGACCTCGAGGTAGTCCTCGCGCTCCTGGAACAGGGCCGAGAGCCGGACCGGCCGGGCGTCGCCGGAGGACAGGATCGCCTCGCGGAAGTGCTGCAGCAGCAGCTCGTTGGTCAGGCTGACGAACATCACGGTGCGGTAGTAGCGCTGCATGAACTGCTCGACCGCGAGCGTGAAGGTGGCGTCCTCGTAGCCGAACTGGCGGGCCAGCTTGATCTGGTGGTCGAACAGCAAGCGGTCCTCGCGCCGGCCGGTGACCACGTGCAGCGCGAAACGCACCTTCCACAGATAGGCCTGCGCGGCCTGCAGCTGCACCAGCTCGCGCTGGGTCAGGAAGCCGTGGGCGGCCAGGTCGTCGAAGGTGTCGGCCCCGAAGTGCCGCTTGGCGACCCAGCCGATGGTCTGGATGTCCCGCAGCCCGCCCGGGCTCTGCTTGACGTTGGGCTCGAGGTTGTAGGCCGTGTCGTGGTAGCGGTGGTGGCGATCGACCTGCTCGCGCACCTTGGCCTCGAAGAAGTCCCGCGACGACCAGATCCGGTCCGGCGCGATGGCGCGGCGCATGGCCTCGACCATGGCCTCCGGCCCGGACAGGAGGCGGGCCTCGATCAGGGTGGTCGCCACGCTGACGTCGGCGAGCGCCTCGCGGCGGCAGTCGTCGATGGTGCGCACGCTGTGGCCGACCTCCAGGCCGATGTCCCACAGGAAGGTCAGGAAGCGTTCCAGGTCCGCGGCCCAGGGCGATGCCTCGGTCTTGGGCAGCAGCACCATGATGTCGATGTCGGAGCAGGGCAGGAGTTCGCCGCGGCCGTAGCCGCCGACCGCCAGCAGTGCGATCTCGCTGGCGTGCTTCCCGGCGTGCCGGTTCCAGGCGTGGACCAGCAGCGCGTCAACGCGCTGCGCGCGGTCGTGGACCAGGAACTCGACGGGCTCGTCGGCGAAGAACCGTTCCTTCAGCGCCGCGTCGCCCTCCGCCAGCGCGCTGCGGAAGGCGGACACGGCATCGAGGGCGGCGTCCAGTCGCTGGCCGAGGCGGTCGAGGTACTCCCAGGGGGGCGGCGTCTCGCCGGTCGCGAACAGGTCCGGGCTGTCCGGCGGCAGGTCAGCGCGCATGGCGACGGCCCTTGCCGGGGGCGGTCAAGCCGGGGTTCCCGGCGGGGCGCGGTCGGCGGCGCCGAGGGTGAGCACCTCCACGCCATCCCCGGTCACCAGGACCGTGTGTTCCCATTGCGCGGTCAGCGAATGATCCTTGGTCACGACGGTCCAGCCGTCGGGCAGCACCTTCACGTGGCGGCGGCCGGCGTTGACCATCGGCTCGATGGTAAAGGTCATGCCGGGCTCCAGCACGAGCCCGGTGCCGGGCTCGCCGTAGTGCAGCACCTGGGGGTCTTCGTGGAATCCGCGGCCGATGCCGTGGCCGCAGAACTCGCGGACGACCGAGTAGCCCTGGGCCTCCACCAGTCGCTGGATGGCGTGGCCGATGTCGCCCAGGCGGGCGCCGGGCCGGACGATGCG
>DATHZW010000023.1:0-4646 GCA_035458405.1 Steroidobacteraceae bacterium
CTCGAGGGCTCGCCCACCAGGCACCAGTCGATGCGTTCCTGCCGTTCCTTCAGCACCTCGACGACCCGGCGCGTGCCGTCCACCGAGGGGCCTTCCTCGTCGCTGGTGATCAGGAACGCGATCGTGCCGGCATGCGCGGGGCGCGCCCTGACAAAACCCTCGACGGCCGTGACCATGGCGGCGAGGCCGCTCTTCATGTCGGCGGCGCCCCGGCCGTACAGGTAGCCGTCGCGGACCACGGGATCGAACGGGTCGGAGTGCCATTCCTCCATCGGCCCGGTCGGCACCACGTCGGTGTGCCCGGCGAAGCACAGCACCGGGCCTTCGCCGCCCCTGCGCCTGGCCCAGAAGTTGTCGACGTTGCCGAAGCGCAGCCGCTCGACGACGAAGCCGAGCGGCTCGAGCCGCTCGATCATCATCTCCTGGCAGCCGCCGTCGGTCGGGCTGATCGAGGGACGGGCGATCAGGGCCCGGGTCAGGTCGAGCGTTGCGGACATCGGTGGTTATCTGCCTCGGGCCGAAGGAAGGGGAATCGCGGCCTGTTATACGGGCAGCCGTCCCCTCGGGCAAGTGCGCCGGCCGGCGTTGCCGTGGCCGGCGCTGCTCCATGCAGCCGCCGGTCGCGCGTGGCGATGCCGTCGCTTCAAGTGCCTGAACCATAACGCCCGGCCGGACCGGGGGAAGCGCCTGTCATGAATCTGTAACATGGGCGGACTATAAAGGCGCGCAAGCCGCCGCTGAGCGCGGCAGGGTGGCGGTTGCACTTCGCCAGGGCCTCCGCTTGAGGGCGGCCGCGGCGATCGCCGACAGACGGGGACGCAGAACAGTCTCGATGCAAACCTCAACGCTGGTCCTGGTGCTGTTGATCCTCGCCGCGCTGGCTTACCGCGCCGGGCGGACGCGCTCGCTGGCCCTCGTCGGCGGGCTCAAGGGCGCGAGCAAGCTGCACTCGCGGCCCGGCTACTACGGGCTGCTGGCGGCGCTGGCCTGCGCCATCCCGGCGCTGCTGGTCCTGTCGCTGTGGCACGCGTTCGACGGTCGCATCATCACCGGCCTGGTCGTCGGCGGCATGTCGCCCGAGGTCCAGGGGCTCACGCCGGACCAGCTGTCGCTGGTCCTCAACGACGTCCATAACCTGGTGGCCGGCGCGATCCCGGCCGGGATGGCCAGCCCGGAGGTCCAGGCCGCGGCGGCGCGGTACGTCGAACTGCGCTCGTTGTCGCAGCTCGCCGCCGCCGTGCTGTGCCTGAGCCTGGCGCTTGCCGCGGGCGCGCTGGTCTGGCGGAAGATTTCGCCGACGCTGCGGGCCCGCAACGGCGTCGAAAGGGTCGTGCGCATCGCGCTGATCGCCTGCTCGACGATCGCCATCTTCACCACCATCGGCATCGTCGTCTCGGTGCTGTTCGAGTCGATCCGGTTCTTCCGCATCGTGCCGGTCACCGAGTTCCTGTTCGGCCTGCAGTGGTCGCCGCAGATGGCGATCCGCGCCGACCAGGTGGGCTCCTCCGGCGCGTTCGGCGCCGTGCCGCTGTTCACCGGCACGCTGCTGATAGCCGGCATCGCCATGGCCGTCGCCGTGCCGGTCGGCCTGTTCGCGGCCATCTACCTGGCCGAGTACGCCAAGCGCCAGGTGCGCGCGGTGGTCAAGCCGGTGCTGGAGGTGCTGGCCGGCATCCCGACCGTCGTCTACGGCTTCTTCGCCGCGCTGGTGGTCGGGCCGATGCTGCGCGAAACGGGCGTCTCGCTCGGCATCCCGGTCGCCAGCGAGAGCGCCATGGCCGCGGGCCTGGTCATGGGCATCATGATCATCCCGTTCGTGTCCTCGCTGGCCGACGACATGATCACGGCCGTGCCGCAGTCCCTGCGCGACGGCTCCTACGGCCTGGGCGCCACCCAGTCGGAGACCATCCGGCGCGTCGTGTTCCCCGCGGCGCTGCCGGGCATCGTGGGCGGCGTGCTGCTGGCCATCTCGCGCGCCATCGGCGAGACCATGATCGTCGTCATGGCGGCCGGGCTCGGCGCCAACCTGACCGCCAATCCGCTGGAGGCGGTCACGACCGTGACCACCCAGATCGTGACCCTGCTGGTCGGCGACCAGGAATTCGACAGCCCGAAGACGCTGGCGGCCTTCGCGCTCGGCCTGGTGCTGTTCCTGGCGACGCTGACACTGAACATCATCGCGCAGCAGGTCGTGCGCAGGTTCCGGGAGCAGTATGAGTGATCCGGCCTTGAACCCAGAGTCGACGGAAACGCCGACGCAGCGGACGCGCCGCCTGGTCGAGAAGAGCCTCAGGCGGCGCCACCGCTCGGAGTGGCTGTTCCGCGCCTACGGCATCTGCGCGGTCCTGCTCGGCCTGTCGTTCGTCGGCTTCCTGTTCTCCAGCATCATCTCGACCGGCTGGACCATCTTCCAGCAAAGCTACATCCAGCTCGATATCGAGTACTCGGCCGATGTCGTCAACCCGGACGGCAGCGATGACCCCGAGGTCATTGGCAACGGGGACTACGCCGCCCTGATCAAGGCGGCGATGCGCAGGCAGTTTCCCGACGTCGAAGGCCGCAGCGACCTGCGAAGCCTCTACGGCCTGGCGAGCAGCGGCGGCCAGTTCGAGCTCCGCGAGCGGGTGATGGCCGACCCCGGGCTGATCGGCAGAACGGAGACCCTCTGGCTGCTGGCCGACGACCGTGTCGACCTGTTGATGAAGGGCAAGATCGACCGCTCGCTGGCCGAGGACGCGCGCGGCCTGAGCGACCAGGAACTCGGCTGGATCGACCGCCTGGTCGCCGAGGGCCGGCTGGCCAAGCGCTTCAACCGGGGTTTCTTCACGCACGGCGATTCGCGCGAGCCGGAGCAGGCCGGCGTCTGGGGAGCCGTCGTCGGAACCTTCCTGACCCTGGCGGTGACGCTGCTGCTGTCCTTCCCGATCGGCGTGGCCGCCGCGGTGTACCTGGAGGAGTTCTCGGTCAAGAACCGGATCACCGACTTCATCGAGGTGAACATCAACAACCTCGCGGCCGTGCCGTCGATCGTCTTCGGCCTGCTGGGCCTGGCGGTGTTCATCCAGCTGTTCGGGCTGCCGCGCTCGGCGCCGCTGGTGGGCGGCCTGGTGCTGACGCTGATGACGCTGCCGACCATCATCATCGCCAGCCGCGCGGCGCTGAAGGGAGTGCCGCCGTCGATTCGCGAGGCGGCGCTCGGCATGGGGGCGTCCGAAGTGCAGACGGTCGTGCACCACGTGCTGCCGCTGGCGATGCCCGGCATGCTGACCGGCGCGATCATCGGCATGGCCCGCGCGCTGGGCGAGTCGGCGCCGCTGCTCATGATCGGCATGGTGGCCTTCATTGCCGACGTTCCGCACGGTTTGACGGACCCGTCCACCGTACTGCCGGTGCAGGTCTACCTCTGGGCCGACAGTCCCGAGCGGGCTTTCCTCGAGCGCACCTCCGGGGCGATCCTGGTGCTGCTCGGCTTCCTCTTGATCATGAATGCGACGGCCGTGATCCTGCGCCAGAAGTTCGAGCGGCGCTGGTGACGGGCACGCGGGTGGGAGATTCCTCGATGGCGACAGTTCCTTCCGAGACACAACGCAAGGCGCCCGGCGGCGGGATGCGGCTGGACCGCAGCGAGGCGGTTCACAAGACCGTCGGCGACGTGACGGTCAAGGACCCGGTCATGGTGTGCCGCGACGTGAACGTCCATTACGGCGACAAGCACGCCATCCGCCACGTCAGCCTGGACGTCGCCCACAACCAGGTGATCGCGATGATCGGTCCTTCGGGTTGCGGCAAGAGCACCTTCCTGCGCTGCCTGAACCGGCTGAACGACACCATCCCGTCGGCCCGGGTCACCGGCTCGATTTCGCTCGACGGCCAGGACGTGTACGACAAGCGCCAGGACCCGGTGCAGCTGCGCGCCCGGGTCGGCATGGTGTTCCAGAAGCCGAATCCGTTCCCGAAGTCGGTGTACGAGAACGTCGCCTACGGGCCGCGCATCCACGGCCTGGCGGGGGACCGCACCGAGCTCGACGAGATCGTGCAGACCAGCCTGCTGCGGGCCGGCCTGTGGGACGAGGTCAAGGACCGGCTCGACGCGCCGGGCACGGCGCTGTCCGGCGGCCAGCAGCAGCGCTTGTGCATCGCGCGCACCATCGCGGTGAACCCGGAAGTCATCCTGATGGACGAGCCGTGCTCGGCGCTCGACCCGATCGCCACCGCGCGCATCGAGGACCTGATTGACGAGCTGCAGCAAAACTACGCCATCTGCATCGTGACGCATTCGATGCAGCAGGCCGCGCGCGTCTCACAGCGCACCGCCTACTTCCACCTCGGCGACCTGATCGAGGTCGGCTCGACGGACCAGATCTTCACGAATCCCCGCCACAAGCTGACGGAGGATTACATTACGGGGAGGTTTGGGTAGGGAGAGAGAGCGGATAGCGGATAGCGGATGGCGGATAGCGGATAGTCAGGAAAGTGAGCAGTGAGTGGTGAGTTGTAAAGCCGCTACTGCCTTGTTACGACTCACGACTCACCACTCACGACTCACGACTCACTTCTTCCGACTCACGACTCACGGCTCACGACTCACTTCTTCCGACTCACAACTCACCACTCACGACTCACTTCTCCCTACCCAAACCTCCCCG
>DATHZW010000024.1:0-15872 GCA_035458405.1 Steroidobacteraceae bacterium
AGGAAGCCAGGATCAGGGTACCGGCCAGGAGGACAGCGAACTGGGCTTTCACGACACTACTCCCCTTCGACTCCGTCGACACCGCGCCTGCCGGACCGGCGACGCCCGGCCGCGCTGACCGCCAGGACGAAGATGCCGGCGCCGATCATGGCGCCCACGCCGATGAGCGTCAGGTCGACGCGGCTCGTCTCGCGGCTGACCCGGGCCTCGGTCGAGAACTTATCCATGCCGGCCCGGACGCTCCCGGAGGCGAACCGAGAACGGGTGACGCGCGTCGCGCGCCGCGGACTCTAGCATGGCGCCGCCGGTGCGGCGACTCGCGCTAGCGCCGATAGCCTCGCAACAGCTCCTCGGCGATGATGAGCTGGCGGATCTCGTTGGTGCCGCCGCCGATTTCGGCGACCTTCGCGTTGCGGTAGTGGCGGTTGATTTCGCTGTCCCACATGAAGCCGAGGCCGCCGTGCAGTTGCACGGCGTGGTCGACGACCAGCATGTTGACCCGCGCCGCCTTGAGGATGGCCGCCGCGCACAGCCGGTGGATGTCGCCGCGCCCGCCGCCCCCCTGCTCGAGCGTGTTGCAGGCCGCGACGGCCTTGTAGACCAGCAGCCGGGCCGCCTCGATCTCCGTGTACATGTCGGCCAGCTTGGCCTGCACCAGCTGGAAGTCGGCGATCGGCCGGCCGAATTGCTTGCGCTGCGTGACATACTCGAGCGCCAGGTCGAGGCAGCGCTGCGAGGCGCCGATGACCGGCGCCGCGAGGAAGGCGCGCTCGATGTCGAGCCCGCTCATGACGATCGCCACGCCGTGGTCTTCCGTCCCGAGCAGGTTCTCCGCCGGCACCCGGCAGTCGTCGAACACCAGCTCGCCGGTAGGCGCGCCGCGCCAGCCCATCTTCCGGAGCTTTTTCCCGGCGCTGAATCCGGGGAAGCCGCTCTCGACGATGAAGGCCGAAATTCCCTTGGGACCGCGCTCGGGGGCCGTCTTGGCGTAGATGAGCATCACGTCGGCGATCGGCCCGTTGGAGATGAACATCTTCCGGCCCGTGAGCAGGTAGTGGTCGCCCTCGCGCCGCGCCACCGTGCTCATGCCGCCCAGCGCGTCCGACCCCGCCCCGGGTTCGGTCAAGCCGAGCGCACCGACCCATTCGCCCGAGCAGAGCCTGGGCAGGTACCTGAGCTTCTGCGCCTCGGTGCCGTTGCGCAGGATGTTGTTGAGGCAGAGGTTCTCGTGCGGGCCCCAGATGCAGCCCGCGTTGGTGTTCCAGTAGCCGAACGCCTCGCCCACCAGGGCCGCGCTGAACAGGTCCAGGCCGGCGCCGCCGTACTCCGCCGGCGCCGTGATGCCGACGAAGCCGTCGCGCCCGAGGTCGCGCATCAAGGTCGGCGGATACCAGTCGTCGTCGTCCATCCTCGCCAGCAGCGGATGGAGCTTTTCCTTCGCGTAGCGGAAAGCCGCGTCATAGAAGGCCTGGTAGTCCTCGGTGAGTGCCAGCGGGTTCGGGATGTCGGCGTGGCCAGGTGCTGCGTTCATGTTGCGGGTCTTCCGTGGTGTTGCGTTGCCGGTCAGATCCTGAGCACGCCCGCCTGGCGTTCGGCGAAGGGCGCGTTCAGCGAGGCCGAGATGGCCATCCCGAGCGCGTTGCGCGTGTCGACGATGTCGATGACGCCGTCGTCGCGGATCTCGGACGTCTGGAAGTAGACGCTGTTGCCGCGTTCGAAATCGCGGTGTATCTGCTCATGGATGGCCTGGATCTCCCCGGGTCCCGCCTGCCTGCCCTCGCGCTTGAGCGCGGCCAGCTTGACCATCGACAGCGTGCGCGCGGCCTGCTCCGCGCCCATGGTGGCGCACTGCGAGTGCGGCCAGGCGAACAGGAAACGGGGCTCGTAGCCGCGCCCCGCCATGCCGTAGTTGCCGGCGCCGAAGGAGGCGTGGCAGATGACGCTGAACTTGGGCACCCGCAGGTTGGACTGCACCATGATCATCCTGGCGCCGTCCTTGGTGATGCCGCGGTGCTCGTAGTCCCGGCCGATCATGAAGCCCGTCACGTTGTGCAGGAACACCAGCGGCACGCCGTCGCGGTCGCAGATCTGCATGAACTGGGTCGCCTTCTCGGCGGCCTCCGAGAACAGCACCCCGTTGTTGCCGAGGATGCCGACCTTGTAGCCCCAGAGGTATGCGAAGCCGCAGATGAGTGTCGAGCCGTAGTCGGGCTTGAACTCGTGGAACAGGCTGCCATCCACCAGGCGCGCGATCACCTCGTGCATGTCGAACTGCTTCTTGATGTCGTCCGGGACGATGCCGTAGAGCTCCTCGGGATCGTAGTAGGGATCCTCCGGCTCGCGGGTGTCCACGGCCTGCTTCGGCGCCCGCCGGAACGTGCCGACGATCTCGCGTGCCAGGGCGATGCCCGCCTGCTCGCTGTCGACCGCGTAGTCGGCCGTGCCGGAGATGCGCGTGTGCACGTCGGCGCCGCCGAGCTCGTCGGCGCTGATGTCCTCGCCGGTAGCCGCCTTGACCAGCGGCGGCCCGCCCAGGAACACGCCGCTGGTGCCGCGCACCATGATCGAGTAGTCGGACAGCGTCGGGATGTAGGCGCCGCCGGCCGTGCAGTGGCCCAGCGCGACGGCGACCTGGGGGATGCCGGCGGCCGACAGCCGGCACTGCAGGTAGAAGAGGTGCCCGCCCTCGTGGAACACGTCCATCTGCTTCGGCAGGTACGCCCCCGCGCTGTCGACCAGGTGCACGACGGGCAGGCGGTTCTCGAGCGCGATCGACAGCGCGCGCACGGCCTTGCGCACGCCGAGCGGGTAGATCGCGCCGCCCTTGATGGAGCTGTCGTTGGCGACGACCATGGCCTCGCGGCCGTTGACGACGCCGATGCCGGTGACCATGCCGGCCCCCTTGATCTCGCTGTCGTAATCGGCCAGGCCCGCCGCCAGCGCCGACAGCTCGAGAAACGGCGTGCCCGGGTCCAGCACCAGGTCGAGCCGCTCGCGCACCAGCAGCTTGCCCAGGCCGCGCAGGCGCTTGATGTCGCGTTCGGGCCGGACCTGGCGGACGTCGTCCATCCGGGCGCGGAGGTCGGCGCGCACCGCCAGGTTGTGCTCGCGGTTGGCCTTGAACCCGGCCGAGGCCGTGTTGATCCGTGTGTCGATGCGACGCATCAGTCCTCTCCTGCCTGCAGCCGCGCCAGCAAGGCGCCGCGGTCGAACGACTGCCCCTTCGCCGCCGGGACCTCGGCCATCGTGCCGTCGCGTCCGGCCGTGATGCTGGTCTGCATCTTCATGCTCTCGATCACCAGCAGGGTCTGCCCGCGGGTCACCCGGTCGCCCGGCTGCACGAGCACCTCGACGACAGTGCCCGGCATGGGCGCCACGGCGGAATCGGACTCGTCGTGCCCGCCGCTCGCCTGCTTGACCGGGTCCGGCAGGTTGATCTCCCAGGCGCGCCCGAAGGCGTGCACCCAGGCCGTTTCGCCGTGCTGCGCAACCCAGACCCTGTGGGAAATCCCATCGACGACGACGACCTGCTCGCCGCCTTGGTCGCCCGTGATGGTGGCCTCGTGCGGCGCGTCGCCGATCCAGATGCGTCCGCCGGTCCCGTGCCTGAGCAGCGCCACGGTATGCCGCGTGCCATCGATGTCCAGGGTAAGACGCATCATCCCCTCCAGCCGCCAATGGCGGCGTGCAGGGCCGGCGCCGCGAAGCGGGCATCGGCTACGGTCCGGTTGGTCAGCAGGGCCGCGGCGATGAGCGCCGCCAGCTGTTCCGGCCGCGGTGGCGCGGGCGCGAGCGCGCCCGCGTGCTCGGCGAGGAAGTCGGTGTGGGTTTCGCCGCCGACGAATGCCGGGTGGGCCAGCACGCGCTCGAGGTAGGCCGCGTTGGTCGTCACGCCGAGCGCGACCGTGTCGGCCAGCGCAGCGCGCATGCGCGCGATCGCCTCGGTCCGGTCCCGGCCGACGACGATGAGCTTGGCGAGCATCGAGTCGAAGTTCGACGTCACCTCGTCGCCCTGCTCGACGCCCGAGTCGAGCCGGAAGCCCTCGGCCCGGGGTGCGCGGAACACGCGCAGCGTCCCGGTCGCCGGGACGAAGCCGTGAAGCGCGTCCTCGGCGCACAAGCGGCACTCGATGGCGTGACCTTCGAGCCGCACCTGCTCCTGGCCGTAGCCGAGCGGTTCTCCCTCGGCGATGCGCAACTGCTGCGCGACGATGTCGATGCCCGTGATCATTTCAGTCACGGGGTGCTCCACCTGGATACGGGTGTTCATCTCCAGGAAGTAGAAGCGCCGGTCGGCGTCGACCACGAACTCGACGGTGCCGGCTGACTGGTAGCCGACCGCCCGCGCCAGTGCCACCGCCTGCGCGCCCATCGCGTCGCGGGTCGCCGCATCCAGGAACGGTGACGGCGCTTCCTCGATCAGTTTCTGGTGGCGCCGCTGGATCGAGCACTCGCGCTCGCCGAGGTGCACGATGCCGCCCTGCGAGTCGCCGAGCACCTGGATCTCGATGTGCCGCGGCCGCTCGATGAACTTCTCGATGAAGACGCGCTCGTCGCCAAAGGCGGCGCGCGCCTCGCCGCGGGTGCGCTCGAGCGCGGCGCCGACCTCCGCCGCCGAACGCGCGATCCTCAGGCCCTTGCCGCCACCGCCGGCGCTGGCCTTGATCATCACGGGAAAGCCGAGAGCGCTGGCGATCTCCAGCGCGTGCCCGGCGTCGCGGATCTCGGCGTCGACACCGGGAATCGTGGCCACGCCGGCCTCGCGCGCAATGCGCTTGGCACGGATCTTGTCGCCCATGGCCTCGATCGCTTCCGGCGGCGGCCCGATCCAGGTCAGGCCCGCTTCGCGGACCCGGCGGGCGAACGCGGCGTTCTCGGCCAGGAAGCCGAAACCGGGATGCACCGCGTCGGCGCCGGACCTGCGGGCCGCCTCCAGCAGCGCGTCCATCGACAGATAGGCCGCCACCGGGCTGGGACCCTCGATGCGAAGCGCCTCGTCCGCGATACGGACCGCCAGTGAGCGGGCGTCCGCCTCGTGATAGACGACGACGGCGCGCCGGCCGAGCCGCTGCACGCCGCGGGCGATGCGCACGGCGATTTCGCCCCGGTTGGCGATCAGTACCGACTTGATCTGCGCCACGTCTCAGGACTCCTTCGGCGCGTGGGCGGCCAGCGGACCCCCCGCTTCGACCCAGGCGCGGGGCACGCGCACCGGCAGGTCGAGCAGCATCTGGCCGTAGGTCTTGCCCTGCGGGTCGTAGCGCAGCGAGGCGATGCCGCCGCCGCCGAGCACGTCCTCGAGCAGGAAATTGAAGGCGTGGATGCCGGGCAGCTCCCAGCGGGTCACCGGGCCCTCGAGGTAGTGGCTGAAGCAGGAGCCGACGCGCTCGGGCGTCAGTTCGCGGCGCAGCGCGGAGGCGAATTCCGGCCGCCGGGCGATGACCCCGATGTTGGCGTGGTTGCCCTTGTCACCGCTGCGGGTCCAGGCCAGCGCCGCCAGCGGGACCTCGACCACGTCCGCCGGCGCCGGGCCTGGCGGCACGGCGCCCTGCGGGACCGGAACGAAAGCCTCGCCCGCCGCGACCGGCACCGCGAAATCCTGTTCGCCGACGGAGACCCGCAAGGGCACCTGCGCCTTGTCGAGCAGGAACGAGAACAGGCGCACGACGGGTGACGGCGACGGCCGGCCGCCGAAGAGGCCCGTGGTGCCCTGCGCCATCGCGACCGCGGCCTGGGTCATCTCGCGGGCGAAAAGATCCAGCCCGTCCTTCGAGGCGTGCCTGAGGCCGAGCTTCAGGACCACCTCGCGTGCCGCCAGCGCCGGCTGGCGACGGGGCCCGTAGGTGTCCTCGGCGCCGATGATCTCGATCGACGTCTCGAGGTAATCCGGCAGGCCGGCGGCGTGCAGCAGGCGGCGGGTCCGCTCGATGATGGCCTCACCCTCGCGCCGGGCCTTGGCCGCCGCCTCGCGGCCCGCGATCATCACCGTGGTGATCACCCGCCAGCCGTCGGCATGGGTGGCGCTGACCTTGTAGGTCGGGGTCGGCGGCCTGCCCCGGGCGCCGGACACCCGTACCCGGTCTTCTCCCGCCTGCTCGATGCGCACCGCCGTGAAGTCGCAGACGACGTCGGGGAGCACATAGGCTGCCGGGTCACCGATTTCATAGAGCATCTGCTCGGCGACGGTCCCGACGCTCACCAGGCCGCCCGTTCCCGCCGGCTTGGTGACGACGAACGCACCCTCCGGGGAACACTCGACGATGGGATAGCCCATGTCGTCCCAGCCCGGCACGTCCCGCCAGTCGGTGAACAGGCCGCCGGTGCACTGCGGCCCGCACTCGATGATGTGGCCGGCGAGGCTGCCGGCGGCGAGCAGGTCGTGGTCGGCGTCGGCCCAGCCAAACTCGTGCATGAGGATGCCGAGGGTGACGGCCGAGTCGACGCAGCGGCCCGTCAGCACGATGTCGGCGCCCGCATCGAGCGCGACGGCAATCGGGCGCGCGCCGAGATAGGCGTTGATGCTGAGCGGCCGCTGCGGAAACGGCGCCCCGGAGAACATGTCCCGCGGCGCCGCGGCGCCGAGCTCGGCGAGCCGGGGCATCAGGTCGTCGCCCTCGACGACGGCGATCCGGAAGTCCAGTCCCGCGGCTGCCGCCGCCTGCTCGAGCGCGGCGCGGCAGCCTCGCGGGTTCATGCCGCCGGCGTTCGACACCACGCGAATCCCCTGCCTCCGCAGCTCGGGCAGCAACGGCGCCAGCGACTGCACGAAGTCGGGCGGGAATCCTCCCTCGGGATTCTTCAGTCGTGCCCGGGCCAGCAGCGACATGGTGATCTCGGCCAGGTAGTCGGACACCAGGTAGTCGAGCTGCCCGCTGCGGACGAGCTGGTCCGCGGCCCAGGCGCTGTCGCCCCAGAAGCCCGAGCTGCAGCCGATGCGCACGCGGTCCCGCGGCATGCCTCAGCTCCCCTTGCGTGCAGGACGGCGCCGGGCGGCCCGCGCCGGCGCCGGGCGGCACAGCACGAAGTCGGCGAGCGCATCGGCCACCTGCCCGATGCCGAGGCCACCGTCCTTGCGATACCACTGCCCCACGCTGTGCAGTGCGCCCAGGAAGAACAGTCGCGTGGTGCGCTCGGCCGCCGGCATCTCACCGGCCGCGACCAGTGCGTCGAACACCTGTTGCCAGAGCTGTTCGAAGCGATCGCGCAGGGCGATGACCTGGGCGCGTTGCTCGCCTTCCAGCCAGCGCCACTCCGAGACGACCATCGCCGCCATGTCCGGATCGGTTCCGAGCAGCTGCCCCAGGTGAGTGCGCACGAGGACACGGAATCGCTGCAGCGCCGTGCCCTTGCCCGCCCAGATCGATTCGAGTTCCGCGAGCGCGGGGCCGAGGCCCTGCATGGTGGCCTCGAACAGCAGGTCCTGCTTGCTGGCGAAATGATAGAAGGGGCTGCCGGAGCGCATGCCGGTGGCGGCGGCGATGTCGCGCACGCTGGTGCCCTGGTAGCCGTGACGGTTGAACAGCCGTGCCGCGGCCCGGACCAGCGCTTCGCGGCGGTTGTCGTCGTTGATCTCGCTGCGGCGGGGACGGGCCATGCGGGCGCTCGAACGGTGGCAGTAGCCGGAGTCTAGCATCATTAAAAAAGCAGTTGATTGGTTTTTAAAGGACCGGGCCGGTATTCGTACCATCCCCATAGCCCCGGCCCGGACGGGCCATTTATCTTTCTACGGTTCAGTCCAGCCGTTAATCGTGGGCAGGGAACCCGGCCAGCGGGTCCCGGCAGGAGGACTTCATGCAGGACCGCCATGGAATGAGTCGCCGCGCTTTCGTGCAGGCGACCGCAACCACCGCCGCCGCCCTCGCGGTGCCTGACCTGTTCGGACTCGGCACGGCCTTTGCCGCCGCCGGCGGCGAGGGCATCGGCTATTTCTCGCGCTTCGGCGTGACCGAAAAGCTGATCCGCGAAACCCTGGCCACCGCCTTGTCCCGGGGCGGCGACTACGCTGACGTCTTCTTCCAGCACCGCGTCATGAACTACATGGCGCTGGAGGACGGTGCGGTGAATCGCGCCAGCGCCAACGTCGCGCTGGGCGTCGGCGTCCGGGTCGTCAAGGGAGACCAGACCGGCTACGGCTTCACGGAGGACCTGACAGCCGGCGCCATGAAGCGCGCCGCGCTAACCGCCTCCGCCATCGCCCAGGGCGCGGCCAGCGCGGCGCCGCGACGGCTCCGGGTCACGGACACGGACAATCGCTATCCGGTCAGGATCCGCTGGGAGGATGTCCGCCCGCAGCAGAAGCTGGCCATCCTGAACGGCCTGAACGAGAAGACCTTCGGCGCGGACAAGCGCGTGGAGAAGGTCAACATCGGCTTCATGGACAGCAGCGGCGTCATCCTGATCGCCGACTCCAGCGGGCGCATCGTCGAGGACTACCAGCCGATGACCTTCGTCGGCCTGTCGATCGTCGCCGGGCAGGAAGGCCGCAAGGAGAGCAACAGTATCAGCGTCGCGGCACGCTCCGACCTGGAGTTCTACAATCCAGCGCGCCTCGACAAGCTGGTCAGCGACGCTATCGCCAAGACCATGGTGCTGTTCGACGCGGTGCAGGCGCCCGCCGGCGAGATGCCGGTGGTGCTCGGCGCCGGCTCCGCCGGCATCCTGCTGCACGAAGCGATCGGCCACGGCATGGAGGCCGACTTCAACCGCAAGAACGTCTCGATCTACTCCGACAAGATCGGCAAGCCGGTCGCCAGGGAGTTCGTCAACATCGTCGACGAGGGGACCCAGCCGGCCGCGCGCGGTTCCATCAATGTCGACGACGAGGGCAACCCGGTCGGCAGCACGATGCTGGTCGAGAAGGGCATCCTTTCGACCTACCTGCACGATTCCATCTCGGCCAAGCACTACGGCGTGAAGCCCACGGGCAACGGTCGCCGCGAGGGCTACGAGTTCGCCCCGATACCGCGGATGCGCTCGACCTACATGCTGCCCGGCCCGCACAAGCGCGAGGAGATCATCGCCTCCGTGCAGAAGGGAATCTACTGCGATCATTTCTCCAACGGGCAGGTGAACATCGGCGCGGGCGACTTCAGCTTCTTCGTGAAGAACGGCTACCTGATCGAGGACGGCAAGCTGACGGTACCGATCAAGGACGTAAACATCATCGGCAACGGACCGAAGGTGCTCGAACTCGTCGACATGGTCGCCGACGACCTCGAGATCGACGAGGGCGGCTGGACCTGCGGCAAGGGCGGCCAGCGGGTGCCGGTCTCCCAGGGGTTGCCGACGATCCGGGTCGCGTCGATCACGGTCGGCGGTCGCAGCGGCACGAAGGACACCTGAGGTGAGCACCATGAGCAAGACCGCAAGTGCCGCGGAAGACATGCCGTCGATCGCGCAGTCCTGCATCGAGCTGTCGACGAAGAAGGGCGCCAGTGCGGCTTCCGCCGACGTCTACCGGATCCGCAAGGTGGAATTCCAGTGGCGCGACGGCAAGCCGGAGACGGTCACCGAGGCGACGACCCGTGGCCTGCAGCTCGACCTGTACGTTGACGGACGCTATGCGCGGGTCTCGACCAGCGATTTGCGCCCGGAGGCGCTGGAATCGCTGATTGGCGACACGGTCGCGGTTGCCAGGAGCCTGGCGCCGGACCCGTACCGCGGACTGCCCGATCCGGAGCTGTACGAAGGGCAGGCGGAACTCGACCTGGGCCTCGAGGATCCCCGCTATGACGAGCTGACTGCGGACCATCGGCGGCAACTCGCGCAGGAGGCCGAGGCCGGGGCGCGCGGCGTCCGGGGCAGCGACGCCATCCTCTCGGTCACCACCAGCTTCAGCGACACGCTGACCGAGCGTTTCCTCGTGAACTCGAACGGCTTCTCCGGAGGAAGCCGCAGCACCGTCTTCTCCCTGTCGGCGGAAGTGGGCGTCAAGGACCAGGACGGGCGCCGCCCGGAGGACTACTCCTACGCCACCTCGCGCGAGCTCGCCAGGCTGCCGAAGGCGGCTTCGATCGGCAAGGACGCGGGCGAGCGCAGCGTGGCGCGCCTCGGCGCCGGGAAGGGTGAATCCGCGATGCTGCCCATGGTGGTCGACAACCGTTCCGGCGGACGCATGGTCGGACTGCTGATGGGCCCGCTGTCGGGCTCGTCGCTGCAGCAGAAGCGGTCCTTCCTGGAAGGCAAGCTAGGCGAAGCCGTGTTCGGCGACAAGATCACGATCGTCGATGACCCGCTCATCGCCGGCGGGCTCGGCTCGCGTCTCTGGGACAGCGAGGGTATCGCCGCCCGGCGGCGTCCCATCGTCGAGGCCGGCGTGCTGCGGAGCTACTACATCGACACCTACTACGGCCGCAAACTCAAGGTCGCGCCCACCTCCGGCGATGCATCCAACCTGAGCTGGAACACCGGCAGCCGCGATCCGGCTGCGCTGATCGCCGGGATCGATGACGGAATATTCGTCACCGGCTTCCTGGGCGGCAACTCCAATGGGCTGACCGGCGACTTCTCGCTCGGCGTACTGGGCTTTCGAATCCGCGACGGCCGGCTCGCCGAGCCGGTCGGGGAGATGAACATCTCCGGCAACCATCTGGATTTCTGGAAGAGGCTGGTCGCCGTCGGCAACGACCCATTCCCCTACTCGCCCCTGAGCACGCCGACGCTGGTCTTCGACGGCGTCAGCTTTGCGGGTGTGTAGCGGCCATCAGGCGCCGTAAGCAGGCAGGCCCGCGGCAACCCGCGGGCCTGCATTTGTGATGCCCGCAAGGCGACGGCCGGGTCCGCGCACGGGAAGTGTCTGGTGGGCCCGCTGGGATTCGAACCCAGGACCAAGGGATTCACGCAACCCCGCCGTTTCCGGCGGGCGTGGACTATCTCTTCACCCGCGCCGCGGAACTCGCGTCGTGTGGGTGCGGGACGCTCTAGCCTGTCATCAAGGGCACTGAAGCCCCCAGGTAGTCTCTGCACCTTCCGGCAGTGTACCGCCGGCTCGGCTCAGGATTGCCATCAGCCACCCGTGTGCTGGAAGGTTTCCCTGAATTCGTCCCGTCCACTCGGCACCTTTCAGCGCCGAGGCACCTTTACCAGATGAGTCCCCTGCTCTAACCGCTGAGCTACAGGCCCGGCGCGAATTCTATCAAAGTGGTCAGATTTCGTTCTGTAGTTGTCCGGACCGGTATGCGAGCGTCAGCAAGTGGGTCTCCAGCAATGCAAAGTGTGCGAAAAGTCGCTGCGCGGGCGACAGGGGAAATTTTGCAGCAGACAATGCAAGAATCGGGACATCAACAAGCGCCTCCAGTTCTACAGGTGTCAGCAGAGGCGCGGCTTGCGCAGGAAGCTGGAGCTCCTCGATTCAGCAGGTGGTGCCTGTCAACGGTGCGGCTACAAGCGAAACGCCGCAGCTCTCACGTTCCACCATCGCGACCCAGGCTCCAAGAAGTTCAATCTGGATCTACGTTCACTGTCGAACCGGCGATGGCGGGACATCTTGCGGGAAGCCGGCCTCTGTGACCTTCTCTGCGCGAACTGCCACGCCGAGGTTCACAATCCGAATCTATCCCGGCAGGGCGCGCTTCCCGCAAACCGCGGCGGTCTTACGCTGCGGGAAGAACGGCGGCGGCCTCAGCCCGCCGCCTCCATCATGCTCTGCGAGTAGTTCTCGAGGCCGACGCGCTGGATCAGCTCGAGCTGCGTCTCCAGCCAGTCGATGTGCTCTTCCTCGGACTCGAGGATGTCCTCGAACAGTTCGCGGCTGACGTAGTCGCCCAGCGCCTCGCAGTCGGCGACCGCGGCCTTCAGGTCCGGGTGCGCCTTGCGCTCCAGCGCGAGGTCGCACTCGAGCACCTCGACCACCGTCTCGCCGATCAGCAGCTTGTCGAGGTCCTGCAGGTTCGGCAGTCCCTCCAGGAACAGGATCCGCTTGATGAGCGCGTCGGCGTGCTTCATCTCGTCCACGGATTCGTGGTGGATGTGCTTCGCCAGCTTGCCGAGACCCCAGTTCTCGCACATCCGCGAGTGCAGGAAATACTGGTTGATCGCGGTGAGCTCGTTGCGCAGGACCTTGTTCAGGTGCGCGATGACTTTGGGGTCGCCCTTCATGGCCCCTCCCTTATTGTGCCGGTTGATGGATGGGCCCGGGGGCCGCTCAGGCAGGTTGCACTGCCAGCTCGCCGGGATCAAGTGCCCGGTCGAAGACGTTCCGGGCCATGGTCTCGCAGCGTCCACAGCCGGTGGCGACCTGTGTCCTGGCCTGCAGCTCCTCGAAGGAACGCACACCGGCCTCGGCGGCTTGCCGCAGGTCGCGATCCCGGATGCAGTGACACAGACAGACGTACATGACCGAAGGGTGCCTTGGGAGGGCGGGTTGCGAATCAGTATAAATGCTAATCGTTCTCATTTACAACAAGGGGCATGAGATCACGAACCTGGGTTACGGACAGGATCCGAACTTGCCACAATGATGCCGGTCGAAAGGTCGGGCATTGTTCAGGGCCGGTCCAGAGCCTGCCCGGCCCGCCCCCGAGCCCGACACCTGAAGGAGTTCCCGGATGAGCCATGACAGGATTTCCCGCCGCGGCCTGCTGAAAGGCGCGCTGCTGACCCTCGCCGCCGCGCCGGCCGCCGCGTTGCTGACACGCGAAGCGCTGGCCGCCAACCCGCTGGTCGACCCGAACGACGCGCAGGCCAAGGGGCTGGGTTACACGCACGATGCCACCAAGGTGGATGCGAAGGCCAACCCGAACTACAAGGCCGGCCAGCATTGCACCAACTGCATCCAGTACACCGGCAAGGCCGGCGATGCGGAAGGTGGCTGCAACCTCTTCCCCGGGAAGAGCGTAAAAGCGGCTGGCTGGTGCAAGGTGTGGGTGCTGAAGCCCGGCGCCACGCTCGGCTAGGACCGATTCAGGGTTCCATGTCGGAACGGCCCGGCGGCGCACGAGCGTCCCGGGCCGTTTTTATTGCGCACGGGCGCTGGCTCCGGGACCCGGATCAGGCGTAGTTCAGCGGCAGCGCGGTCGTGTGCTTCAGTTCCTCCATGGAAAAGCTCGACGTCACGTCGGCAAACTCGATCTTGTCGATCAACTGCTTGTAGACCAGGTCGTAACCGGCGATGTCGGGAACGACCACGCGCAGCAGGTAGTCGATCTCGCCGCTCATCCGGTAGGCCTCGACGATCTCCGGGATCGCGTCCAGCGTCCTGCGAAACTGCGCCACCCATGCCGCGCTGTGGCGATTCGTCCGCACCGCGACGAACACCGACACCGGCACGTTCAGCGAAGCCGCGTCGAGCAGCGCCACGCGCCGGCGGATGACGCCATCCCGTTCCAGGCGCTGGATACGTCTCCAGCACGGGGTCGTCGACAGGCCGACGCGCTCGGCGATCGCGGTGATGGGAGTCATCGCGTCGTCCTGCAGGACCTCCAGGATCTGCCTGTCCCTGGAATCGAGAACCGTTTTTTTTCTCATAGCATTCTTATTAGCATATTTTTCTACTATTAGTCATTCTTGCGCAGCCATTGGCAACCCTTTGGCGCAGACGCCGTGATACCGTTTCCGTCCTGAAGAAGCTTTCCGGGGAGAGCATGAAACCGCCGACATTGGACCTGGCCGGGCTGCGCGAGCAGGTGGTCGGCATGGACGCCGCCATCGAGACCGCGTTCGGCCGGCGGACCATGGTCTATTGCGACTACACCGCTTCCGGCCGCTCGCTGCACTTCGTCGAACGCTACCTGCAGGGCCTGCTGCAGACCTACGCCAACACCCACACCGAGGATGACGTCACGGGCCGCAGCACGTCGCAGCTGCTGCACGAAGCGGAGGCGGCCATCAAGCAGGCGGTCAACGCCGGTAGCCACGGCAAGATCGTCGCCTGCGGCACGGGCGCGACCGGCGCGATCCACAAGCTTCAGCAGATCCTCGGCGTGGCCATTGCGCCGGCGACCCGCAGCCTGCTCGATACGCAGATCGGGCAGTGCTTCGGCGAGCAGCCCGCCGCGGAGTTCGCGCGGTTCCAGCGCGATCACCAGCCCGTCGTGTTCGTGGGTCCGTACGAGCATCACTCCAACGAAATCTCCTGGCGCCAGGGCCTCGCAACCGTGGTCGAGGTCGAGCTGGCGGCGGACGGCTCCGTGGACCTCGCGCAGCTGGAGCGACTGCTGCAGGATCCGCAGTACGCCGGCAGGCTGCGCATCGGCTCGTTCTCGGCGGCCTCCAACGTGACCGGCATGCGAAGCCCGGTACGGGAAATCGCCGCGCTGCTGCACCGGCACGACGCCCTCGCGTGCTTCGACTACGCGGCCAGCGGCCCCTACGTCGACATCGACATGAATCCGGGCGGCGATGCCTGGCTGGATGCGGTCTTCGTCTCGCCGCACAAGTTCCTCGGCGGGCCCGGCTCGAGCGGGATCCTCGTGTTCAACGAGCGCCTGTACAACCGCGAGCTGGCGCCGAGCGTGGCCGGCGGCGGCACCGTGGACTACGTGAGTCCCCGGGACCACGACTTCATCACGGATATCGAGGAGCGGGAAAAGGCGGGCACGCCCGGCATCCTGCAGACCCTGCGTGCCGCGCTGGCCTTCGAGGTCAAGCGTGCGGTGACGCCCGAGGTGATCGAGGCTCGCGAGCTGGCATTGCTAGAGCGGGCGTTCGCACGCTGGACCGACGCCGACGGCATCGAGATCCTCGGCAACCCGGATCCTTCGAGGCGCATCGGCATCGTCTCGTTCAACATCCGCGACAGCCGCGGCGGCTACCTGCATCCCAAGTTCGCCACGGCGCTCCTGAACGACCTGTTCGGGATCCAGTCCCGCGCCGGCTGTTCCTGCGCCGGGCCTTACGGTCACCGGCTGCTGGGAATCGGCGCCGAGATCTCGGAGCAGTACCGCGACTGGGTGCGCAAGGGCTTTCACGGCATCAAGCCGGGCTGGTGCCGCATCGGCTTTCACTACGTGATGGACGACGTCGACGCGGACTACGTCATCGACGCGGTGCGCTTCGTGGCGCGCCGCGGCCACTGCTTCCTCCCTGCCTATGCGTTCGATCCTGTCTCGGGCGCCTGGCAGCATCGCCAGGCGGGGCGGGTCGGGGCGCCGTTCTCGCTCGCCGCCGCGCTGGCAGCGGGCGCGCCGGGGTTGACGGCCCTGCCTGCCGCGGAGCGGACACGGCGGTTCTCGGATTACCTCGCGGAGGCCGACAGGCTCGCCGACGCCATGGGCGAGCCGGCGGCAGGCCGGGGGCCCGTGCTCGACGGGCAATTCGGCAAGCTGCAGTTCTTCTCGACCTGAAGAAAAGAAAAACCCCACCTCGCGGCGGGGTCAGGTCCCTCTTGGTTCGTCGTCGAGCCGGTGGTCCGGCATCTTCACTTTTTTTTCGAGCGGCCACCTGTCCTGGCGGCGTATCCCCTAGCTTTTCCTTCCCTTCACCGGCTTGCCGGAATCCCCGCTGACAGCACGGATCCGGCGTCTTTCTGTTTCGGCCGGCGGCAGCTTCCCCAGCTCTGTACGCAGGACAATCAAGTTGTGTGCCAACTCACACGAACTTCAATCAATTCAATCAATTAGGATTCTCCGGTCTGCGGGGACGCCGCGGGTTATGTCGGAAACGTAAGAAATCCCGACGGTCTGCGCCGACCAGAGCGACCCCCCGCCTCGGGGTGGTGACGATAGAATCGCGGCCACATGAGCCAGCCAGACGACCCGCGCTTTCGCAACGCACCCCCCGCCGGCAAGCGCCCGCCCCAGCGCCCCCGCCGACGGCCGGCGGCCCGGACGCGGGCTGTCGCGCCCGCTGAAAGACAGGAAGACGCGGGGCCGCCGGGCACCGAAAGACTGCAGAAGGTGCTCGCCGACGCCGGCGTTGCCTCGCGGCGAGACTGC